>JAVEWI010000041.1:0-9689 GCA_034004625.1 Bdellovibrionales bacterium | reverse complement strand
TAATGGTCAGATCGGATTTCACCATGACGGAATCGTAGCCTTGCAGCACGGGGTACAGCATTTCATGCATGTAAAGTTCGCGCCCGCTGTCGATACGCATCTGGAACATATCGCGCGACACCATGCTCGCATGGGTGACCATGGATGTAAGCTTGATAAACTCATCCAACCCCATTTTATCGTACCATTCGGAATTGCGGCGGATTTCGATCAGATCCGGATCGTCAAAACGCAGCACCATTTTGGCCTGCAAAATGAATTCTTCGGCATTGCGGTCGATTTCTTCGCGCGGAATCACGGGGCGCGCGTCCAGACGTCCTTCCGGATCGCCAATACGCGTGGTGAAATCGCCGATCAGGAAAACGACTTTATGCCCCAGCGTTTGCAAATAACGCATCAGCCACAAATTAACGGCATGGCCGATATGTAATGTGGGCGCGGTGACATCCACGCCGTATTTGATGCGGAGTTTTTTACCCGACCGCAATTTGGCGCGGAATTCGTCTTTTGAAAAAAACTGGTCCGACGTGCGGTCGAAATGGGAAAGAATGTGGTCGATACGGTTACTGCTCATGGCTTAGCTATCCTGCCCCCTGCTTTTCAGGGGATATTATAATTTCAAATTGTCAAAGAAGATGCCCCGCAAACGGGCGCGCGTAAAATCAATTCCCCCGGGGGGAATAGGACGGATAAACGGCAGGATTTTGAACGAACGTTTTCATCATGGAGGAAAATTAACACAATTGATCCCTCTTGGCAAAAGATTCTTTGCATAATCTATTGACCCCCATGGGCCGCCCCCATAAAATCCCGCCATTCATTAAAGACAGATCAACGGGGGCCGTCATGGCAAAACTCTGGCAACGCACGCATACCGCCGATGGCAAATCGCAGCTGCACGACATCAGCCTGACCGACCTGCGCATCACCCGCCCCAGCGTCATTTATCTGAGCGGTTTCATGACCACGGACAGCCAACCCGGTTTTATCGCCGGCGGCCTGAAACGTCTGGAAGAAGCCATGGGCCACCGCCCCGCCCCGCATGATGCGGAGGACGTGGACCTTTATGCATGGTCGCATTCCAGTTTGACGAATGTATTCAACATGGCGGCCTATAACCTGTGCCCGCAATCCCGCGCCAGCGCCGCATCCTATGCTCTTGCGCAAGGGGTTATCATGCCGCTGGTGGTCAAGGATTTTAAAATCGACGGCGACGGCAACCTGTCCGGCACGCCCCTGCCCGCTGAAGAAGCCAAACGCAACCTGCGCAATATCACGTTTTTCGGATACAGCGCAGGCACCATCACGGCGCAGGAATGTTTTAACGCCAGCCTGAAAATGATGAAGCAATTGGGATATACAGCCGATGCGGCGCGCGATGTGCTGCACGATGTCGCGCTGGTATCCGCAGGCAACGTATCACGCCCGTCCAAGGAAAAAGACCGTTTCACCACCGTTTATCTGGTGGCCAGCAACGACCGCATCATCCGCGCAAAAAACCGCATCTGGGCGCCGCTGAAAACGCTGTTCGCACGGTACGCCCGCAATTTGAATATCAAAAAACTGTCGGCCGCCAGCGCGTTTATTTCCGCCGCTGTATCCAAACAATCCGTGGAATGGCGCATGGCCAAGGGCAAGACGTGGCAGGAACGCATCCGCCCGCTGATCCCGTCATGGACGTTTATCAAAAGCTATCACGAATTGCCGCATTACGTGACGCATGACGAAAGCCTGAGCCAATTTGCCAAAATCGTCAATTTCGCCCTGACCAATGCCGTTGCCCGCGCGCCGGTTTATGCGGGCGGCGACGGCAAACGGCTCGACCCGCTGGAAATGATCCAGCCGCCCAAGGGCATCCCCGCCGCAGACGCCGCGGCCTATAACGCGAAGATTGAAAAAGCGATGGTCAGCAAAGGCGTGCGGATTTAACAGGCGCCGGATTTAACAGGCACCAAATTTAACACGGGCCAGTTTCAAGCCCCGCAAAAAACGCACGCAGCTGCGCGGTCACGTCTGCGGGGTTGTCCATCTTATTTATCACGGGTTTTAAATCCGGCCCGCCGGGCAAATCCTGCAAATACCACGCCAGATGTTTGCGGGCAATTTGCACGCCCGATTTCACACCGTAATAAACCAGCATATCCGCATAATGCGTTTCGATCAGCGCCAGCAATGCCTGCGCCGCCGGTGCTGCGGGCATATCGCCCCCGCGCAGCAATGCCGCGGTATCGCGCAGCATCCACGGGCGGCCATAACAACCGCGGCCAATCATGGCGCCATCCGCGCCGGAAATATCCATCGCGGTTTTCGCATCGGCGGGCGATAAAATATCCCCGTTCACAACCAGCGGCAGGGTGATGGCTTCGCGCACCTTGCGCACCGCATGCCAATCGGCCTGGCCGTTATATAACTGGCACCGCGTGCGCCCGTGTACCGTAACCATTTTCACACCGGATTGTTCGGCGCGGGCGGCAAGGCTTGGCGCATTCAAACTGTTTTCATCCCAGCCAAGGCGCATTTTAACCGTTACCGGCACATCCACCGCCGCGACCACGGCATCGACAATCCTCACGGCAAGGTCTTCGTCCCGCATCAAGGCGGAGCCCGCATAACTATTCACGATTTTTTTAACAGGACAGCCGAAATTAATGTCAATAATCGCCGCGCCGCGCCCGACGTTGATACGGGCGGCTTCGGCCATTACGTCCGGCTCGCACCCCGCCAATTGCACGGCCATGGGAAATTCCTGACCGTAATCCAGATCGACTTTGACATTGCTGCGCCATTCTTCGATCACGCTGCGGCTGGCGATCATCTCGGAAAAAACCAGGCCCGCGCCGAATGATTTCACCGCGCGGCGAAACGGCAAATCCGTCACCCCCGACATGGGGGCAAGGAAAACGGGATCATCAACCGCAATGGCGCCGATGTGAAACGTCATGACACAAACAAAAGCCTAAACACAATCAGACCAAACGCCCGTCCGCCCAATAATCGCCGTATTTATAGGGCAGCAAATCCGCGCCGCGTACCTTGAACAACGTATCCGTGCCGGGGTCGCGCATGATGACAAAACCGGCGGGAGAAAAATCCGTGATGATTTCGCGGCAACGGCCACAGGGCGGAATGACTTTCGGCTCCCCCTCCGGCGGGTAATAAACGGCAACCACGGTCTGGATCACGCGGTCGGTGCGGCGGTTGGCTTCGGCAATAGCCTGAGGCTCGGCGCACATCGACAAACTGCCGACATCCGCGGTCATGTTAAGTGCGGTGACAATTTCACCATCGTCCAGACGCAGCGCAGCGCAAACCAATGCGGGCGCCTTGCGGTTTTCAATCTGTACAACGGGTTTTTTGATAGCGATAGAGGCAGCGGCAACAAGCGCGCGGTCATCTTCGGTCAGTTCAAGTTTTTGCATTGCTTTGGGGTCCTTCCCTGCGGCAGATCAGCATACAAGGGATTCAGGAAATATGCAAATGCCCCCAAAATACGCGATTTGGACAAAAAAACGGGGCGGAAATACCCCGCCCCGTCAATTCCCCGAACCTCGGGCCGGTTTTTAAGCCGCCTTGATGCTTTCGGCTTCTACCAATTGTTCGCGGGTGACCCAGAAAACTTCGCCCGTGCTGTTTTCGGTATCCAGCCATTGGAATTCAATATCCGGATATTGTTCGACCAAGGCGGCGGCGCTGTATCCCAGCTCCAGAACCATGATGCCGCCTTCGTTCAAATGGGCGGGCGCTTCGCGCAAAATACGGTGGACAAGATCAAGCCCGTCATCACCCGCAGCCAGCGCCATGCGCGGTTCGTGCAGATATTCGGGCGGCATGTCCGTCATGTCTTCCGCATCGACATAGGGCGGGTTGGTGATGATAAGGTCGTATTTTTTACCCGCCAGCGGTTCGAACAAATCGCCTTGATACAGCGCGATGCGGTCTTTGTGCAGGCTGTCTTCGACGTTGATATGCGCAACCGCAATCGCATCGGGCGACAGGTCAACAGCATCCACGGCGGCTTCGGGGAAAGTATGCGCAGCCAGAATGGCCAAACAGCCCGAACCCGTGCAAAGGTCAAGCACGGCAGAAATTTCATAAGGGTCCTGCACAACGGAAATATCATCCGGCGATACGATTTGCGTATTCAAAAGCTCGGCAATGTAAGAGCGCGGCACAATCACGCGTTCATCCACATAAAACGGCACACCCACCAGCCACGCGCGTTTCAGGATATAGGGCAGCGGTTTGCGCGTTTCGATACGTTCATGCACAAAACCGACCAGACGCAGGGTTTCTTCGGGCAGCAGCGCCGCATCCAGATAAGGATCCAGCTGATCCACCGGCAAATCGAGCCCTTGCAGCACCAGATAGGCCGCTTCGTCATGCGGGGTGAAGGTACCGTGACCGTAAAAAAGATCCGCCCGCGTGAATTGCGTCACGGCATAGCGCAGCACGTCACGCAGGGTTTTCAAATGCGCGGCGGCGTGTTCTGCCTTGGGCAGGGTATGGGGTGTTTTTGCGGTCATGATGGAAGCCTTTCGAATCCGGAAATTTCTGATGTTTTCTGGGGTTTTTATATCATATGTCTGCGCGTTTGTCTTTGGGCGCAGTCATAAGCCTTGCGCCGCGCGCATGGGTCAAATACGACCACAGCCAGTCAATAGCCACCACCACGCGGTTGCGGAACCCGACCAGCGGCATGATATGGATCACGCCCCATACCCACCATGCCATAAACCCGCCAAAACCAAACCCGCGGATCAGGGCAATGGCTTCCCCCCGCCCGATGGTCGCCATGGTGCCCAGGTCGCGGTATGTGAATGCGGCGGGTGCGGGTTTGTTTTCTATGCGCGCACGTATCACGCCTGCCACATAATTCCCCGCCTGCATCGCGGCGGGTGCCAAGCCCGGCACGGCGCGGCCTGCGCTGTCCGTCATGGCGGCGGTATCGCCCACCACGAAAATATCCGGCTGTGCAGGCATATCCATCTGGGCAGGCAGGCTGTAATCCGCCGCGACTTTCACGCGGCCGGCACGGTCGGCTTCGGCGCCCAGCCATACCGCCGCGGGCGATGCCTGCACCCCCGCCGCCCAGATAATGGTACGGCAAGGAATATCCTGCCCCGCGATGGTCACATATTCCGCCGTGCAGTTTTCAACGGGTTTTCCTGTCGAAACCTCGACACCGATTTTTTGCAAATCACGCTGCGCCCGTGCCGATAATTTTTCGGGGAATGCGGCCAGCACGCGCGACCCCGCCTCCACCAACATAATCCGTGCCGATGCGGGATCGATGCGGCGGAATTCGCCGCGCAATGTATGCCGCGCCAGCTCTGCAATCGCGCCCGCCATTTCAACGCCCGTGGGCCCCGCGCCCACAACCACAAAAGTCATCAGCGCACGGCGCAAATAATCGTCTTCGCAATGTTCCGCCTGTTCAAAAGCAGCCAGCACGCGGCGGCGGATATGCGTGGCATCGTCAATGGTTTTAAGCCCCGGCGCCACCGCCGCCCAATCGTCATGCCCGAAATAGGCATGAGTCGCCCCCGTGGCCAATACCAGATAATCATAGGCAACTTCGCCCGCATGGCCGCGCAATGTTTTGCGCGCGGTATCCACACCCAGAATTTCACCCAGCGCAACGGTGCAGTTTTTTTGTTTACGCACAATCGCGCGAATGGGCTGGGCAATTTGCGCCGGCGACAAAGCCGCCGTGGCGACTTGGTATAACAAGGGTTGGAACAGGTGATAGTTATGCCGGTCAATCAATGTCACGTCAGCATCCACATGGCGCAATCCGCGCACCGCGGCCAATCCGGCGAATCCGGCCCCCACCACAACGACATGCGGGCGGGGGGCGGTTTTGTTTGTTTCTATTTTGGCTTCGTCCTGCTGCATTTCCGCACCCATCTTATCTCCCCGCCTTGCGGTTTATTATCTTTTGCCGCGATGATACGGCGAAAACCGTTAAAAATCAAAGCCTGCGCAAGGCCCCGCTGTAATATTTAACCTTTTGAAAATCTTTATGATTTAATATCTGAAGGGCCGCCGATTTTGCGGTTTGTTGTTTTGGCCTGTTTCCTTCCCTCCGGTTTATTCAATCATGTCTTTTGCTTTTTTCCGTTTTGCGGCCTTGTTCTTTGCGCTCTGTCTGCCGCTGCTGGCACTGGGCAACGCGGCGCCCGCTGTGGCGAAAACATTGCCGTTTGAAAACCGCGCATGGAAAGGCGATTTTGACGGCATGCAAACACGCGGCATGATCCGCGTATTGGTACCCTATAGCCGCACATTGTTTTACCACGACCGCGGGGCAGAACGCGGCGTCACCGCAACGCTCGTGCGCGAATTTGAAAAACACCTGAACCGCACATATGGCGGGCGCGGCAAAATTCCGCTGACCGTTGCGATTATCCCGACCACACGCGACAGGCTTCTCAAAGACCTCCGCGCAGGGCTTGGCGATATTGCAGCCGGCGATATCAGCATCACACCGGAAAGGTCGCGCGATGTTTTGTTTTCCTACCCCATTGGAAAACCTTTTGACGAAGTGCTGCTGTCTTCCCCCTCTGCGCCATCTGTTAAAACCCGTGACGATCTGGCAGGAAAAACAGTGCATGTGCGGCCCGTCAACAGTTATTACAAAAGCCTTGAAACGTGGAACCGCGATTTTAAAAAACGTGGATTAAAGCCCATGAAAATCGTCAAACTGCCCGATGACATCGCGGATGAAGACGCGCTTGAAATGGTCAATGCCGGATTGATTGATTTCACCGTGGCGGACAGCTGGCTGGCCGATGTATGGCACAAAGCTTTGCCTAAAATGCGCGTGCATAAAGACATCACGCTGGCAACCGGCATGCAGGCCGCATGGGCGATGCGTCACAAAAACCCTCTGCTCGCCGATGAAGTCAATGCCTTCATCAAAAACAAGGCCAATAAGCACGGCATGGCCCAAACCGCTGTGCGGCAGGCCAAGCTGCGCGCATCGCCCTTGCGCAACCAGCATGGCAATGTTGAAACCAAGCGTTTTGGCGACACCATTGATATGTTTCGCAAATATGGTGACAAATACGGATTTGATCATTTGATGTTATCGGCGCAAGGGTTTCAGGAATCCCGCCTTGACCAATCCGCGCGCAGCCCCGTGGGGGCCATCGGCATTATGCAGGTCATGCCCGCAACAGGCAAAGACATGGCGGTCGGTAATATTCACCATGCCGAACCCAATATTCATGCCGGTACAAAATATATGGATTTTATCCTGAAACATTTTTTTCAGGACGCAAAACTCGATGCCAAAAACCGCACGCTTTTCGCCTTTGCCAGTTATAACGCAGGGCCCGGCCGTATCCGCAAGCTACGTGCGGAAGCCGCGGATAAAGGATACGACCCCAATATATGGTTCGACAATGTCGAACGCGTGGTCGCCGCCCGCGTTGGGCAGGAACCTGTTTTATATGTACGGAACATCTATAAATATTATGTCGCCTATAAATTGGCGCAGGATGCCGCAGGCATTCAATCCGCATCGGCAAAGGAGCTTTTTAACAGGTAAAACCCCATATCCCCCTTGTCCTTGATGGAACCTGAACTATCTTCCATCGTTAGCCATCTCGACCTATCCCACCCATTACCTTGACCCTGAGGAAAAATAATAATGATGAAATCCGCCCTTTTTGCTGCCGTTTTGACCGTTGCAGGCCTCGGCACCACCGCTGCTCTGGCACAGGAACTGACCCCCATCAACAAACTGCCAGCGGGTGTTTATACCCTCGACAAAACCCACGCCAGCCTGACGTGGAAAGTCAGCCATGCCGGCATGTCCAATTACACCGCGCGTTTCAAATCTTTTGACGCCGAAGTAACGCTGGACCCCGCCGACCTGACCAAAAGCAAAGTCACGGCAAAAATCGACCCCACCTCTCTTGAAACCGATTACGTCCCCACCACGGAAAAAGATTTCAACAAAAACCTGGTAACCAAAGAAGAATGGTTCAACGCGGGCAAGTTCCCCGAAATCACATTTACGTCCACCAAAATCGAAACCACGGGCGATACCACCGGTAAAATCCACGGCGACCTGACCTTGCTTGGCGTGACCAAGCCGGTTGTATTGGACGCAGTATTCAACGGCGGTTATGCAGAAGGCCCCTTCACCAAAAAACCTGCCATGGGTTTTTCGGCAACCACCAGCATCACCCGCAGCGATTTTGGTTTCAGCACCTATGTCCCCATGATCGGCGACAAAGTTGACATCATCATCGAAGCTGAATTCGGCAAAAAGGATTAAGCCCGATGGCTGCTGACAATTCGCAAAGATATACAACCGTTGCCATCATCCTTCATTGGGTGATGGCGGCGGCTTTTCTTTTGATGCTGGCCAGCGGCCTTTCCATGGAATACCTGCCGATGGAAAAAAGCCTCAAGTTCAACATGTACCAATGGCATAAATCATTGGGCGTTTTGTTGCTGGTTGCTTTTTTTATCCGTATCGGCTGGCGCCTGTTTCACAAACCGCCTGCCCTGCCCGCCAGCATCAAGGGGCTTGAGGCGGTTGCCGCCAAAGCCGGCCATATCGCGCTTTACGCCTGCATGATTGCAGTGCCGTTCAGCGGGTGGCTGATGGTATCGTCGAGCGTTTACGGCCTGCCGACCATTGTTTTCGGCTGGTTCGAATTCCCCCATTTCCCCAAAATTGCCGGCAATGAAACCATAAGCGCGATCAGCAAAAACGCGCATTGGATTCTGGCCTGGTTTTTCGGCCTGTGTATTTTGGGCCATATTGCCGCCGTGGTAAAACACATGGTCATTGACCGCGAAAACATCCTGCTGCGCATGGCGCCGTCATGCGCGCGCTGCAAAAAACCCGCCAACGCAAAACCGGAGTAATATTGATGCAAAAATTCACAGCCCTGATGCAAAATCCGGTTTTTCGCAAACGCATGATTGTTTTCGGTATTGCCAAAAAAACGGTGATGGCCGCGGTTCTCGCCTTTTCCATGGACGCATCGGCGGCGCAGGCTGGTGATTATGTTGTCGATTATAAAAAAAGCAAAGTCGAATTCAGCGGCACCCATGCAGGCAATGCCTTTACCGGACAATTCGGCACCTGGACAGCCGTGATTACATTCGACCCCGCGCAGCTGGATACCAGCAAGATTGTCGCCACATTTGACACCAATACCGCCAAAACCGGCAATAGCATGTATGACGGCACATTGCCGCAGGCCGATTGGTTTGACGTGAAAAACCACGCGCAGGCAACTTTCACCTCCACCGCCATCACGGCCAAGGACGATGCAGGTAATTACACCGCCGTGGGCGATTTGACCATTCGCGGCATTACCAAGCCCGCCACGTTTGACTTCACGCTCAGCGACCTCGCGCAATCCCCCGTGACGGCAAAGGGCAGCCTGACGCTCGACCGCATGGAATATGATATCGGTAAAAAATCGGATGCCAGCGCCGAATGGGTCAGCCGTGACATCGTGATCGCGCTCGACATCACCGCCACACCCGCGCCTGCTGCCGAATAAAAACGTTATTTCCGTTTGTGGCGGAAACAGGTTTCCACATGGTCGTTCACCATGCCTATCGCCTGCATATAGGCATAGATAATGGTGGAGCCGACAAAATTCATGCCGCGTTTTTTCAGGTCTTTTGACAAGGCATCGGATTCCGGTGTTGTAACC
>JAVEWI010000040.1:0-9697 GCA_034004625.1 Bdellovibrionales bacterium | reverse complement strand
TCTGTATCACAATAATCAGGCTGCGGAATCTTGCAGGATCGGCATGCCTTCGATTTTCAATTCCTCGTCCGACAAGCTGACCAAACCGTCAGGCTTCACATGCACACGGGTTTTGAAAAGGGAATCTTTGAAAACCATAAAAGCATCAAGATTGAACGTACCGTCGTCTTCCTCGCTGAGCAATGTCACAGGCTCCAGCATCTGCTGCATAACTTTACGTCCTTGCAGCGGCGGTTCAACTTGCCAGCGAATATCGTCAATCGTCTCGATAATCAAAAAACGCCCATGACGGCCCCGCACATAGCCAAAGAAAAACTTGACGTAGTCGACAACCGTACGGGCATCCAGTTTGATGGGTGCTTTTTCATTGGTGTTATAAATGGACTCGTTGGTCCAGTTAATCACGTTCACATCGCCCGGTTTATAAATCACGTATTTGCGTGCGGCGGGCACTGCGGATAAATCCGTCAGCTCCAGAAATTCGTAGTCACGGTAAAAAGACAGGCGCTGGCCGCGCAGGGTTGTGCTTTCCATGCTAAAAGGCACAGGCTCCAGATGCGGATTGATTTCAGACAAAATCCGCGCGGCGCGTTCTACATCCAGCTTTTGCCAATCTTCGCTCATAAAAACCCCAGCCCCAATCCAAGATGTTTCAGCCCGGCTATCATCCTATCGGCATTCCGATGCGAAGAAAAGCAGGAACGGCTGCCCAAATTCCATTCATTCATCGCAGGCATATATATCGAAACAAAACACTGCATCCTGAATATGTCTTGTGGACATCTTGCGGGATAACTCTGCGGATTTTTATGTGCGCGGATTTTTGCACAAAAATTGCGGGGATATTTTTGTGGTTATGAGTCCGTCCATCCCCCTGTGGACTCCGGAATTGAATCATGGGGATAAGTTGATTTCACGGAATCCGCATTTATCCCCTTTATACACAGCTCCGCATATAATTGATTTTAAGCGTAAAAAACTTTTTATCCCTATATTTAACCACAAACCACCTGCCAGATCCTGCCATAGCCTGTGCAAAACTATGTGAATCCGCATTTATCCCCGCAATCCACGCGCCTACGACTCCTACAATCTTCTTATATATCTTTTCTTTATATTGGACGTATTTCCGGCATGGCTTATAAAGAAGCATGCAAAAGATGGTCTCTATGAATAATAACAATAATAACGCCCCAAATAAGCCCATGCTGCAGGCTTTGCACGGTCATGTGTCAAACCATACCCCCATCTGGCTGATGCGTCAGGCGGGCCGCTATCTGCCTGAATATCGCGCTCTGCGGGCAGAGGCAGGATCATTCCTGAACCTTTGCTATAATCCCGTCCATGCCTGCGAAGTCACATTACAGCCCCTGCGCCGTTTTGATCTGGATGCGGCTATTCTGTTTTCAGATATTCTGGTTATTCCGCATGCGCTCGGCCAAGGGCTCGCATTTCAGGAAGGCGAAGGCCCCGTCCTGCCGCCACTTGAATCGCTGGATCATCTGAACCGTCTCGACATAGCGGGTTTTGAAAAAAAACTTCAACCGGTTTATGAAACGCTTTCTCTTCTCAAATCAAAACTCGATGCCGATAAAACATTGATTGGTTTTGCAGGCGCACCCTGGACAATTGCCTGTTATATGCTGCATGGCCGCGGCGGCGGCACGTTTGACCGTGCGCTTGAACTGGCAAAGGCAGATCCGGCAGGATTTAATATTTTCCTGTCACAGCTGGCCGATGTAACCGCCACTTATCTGATTTCGCAAATTCGCCATGGCGCGGATTGTGTGCAGCTGTTTGACAGCTGGGCCGGATTGGTGCCCGATGCGCATTTCCATGACTGGATTATCGCCCCGACGGCGCGGATTATTGCCGCTGTTAAATCCGTCTATCCCGATGTGCCTGTGATAGGCTTTCCGCGCAAGGCAGGAACGCATTATACGGCCTATGCGGCAGAAACAGGGATATCCGCCCTCGGCCTTGACCCCGATGCCGATATTGCATCCATGCCCGCGCATGTTTGTTTGCAAGGGAATATGTCGCCGGAAATTCTTTTGCGCGGGGGTGATGATATGCGCCGCGCCGTTTCGGATATTATGCAGGTAGCGGCAAACCGCGCTTTTGTATTTAACCTCGGCCACGGGGTTATCAAGGAAACACCGCCCGAACATGTCGCGGCATTGATAAACCTTGTCCGCACACACCAGACAGCGGCATAAGGGGATAGCAGGTAATTCATGACAAACCAGAACCGTAAAACCGCCATTGTTTTAATGAACCTTGGCGGGCCGCTCAAAGAACAGGACATCAAACCTTTCCTGTTCAATTTCTTCATGGATAAAAATATTATCGCCGCGCCGCTGCCCGTGCGCTGGATGCTGGCGAAATGGATTTCGTATAGCCGCGGCAATGGCGCCGCCAAAACATCCTATGCTGCGCTGGGCGGTAAATCGCCGCTGCTTGAAAATACACAGGCGCAGGCCGATGCGCTGCAAAATATTCTGCAGAAAAAATACCCGCAATCAAAAGTTTTCGTCTCCATGCGTTATTGGCATCCCATGGCGCGGGACGTGGTGCGCGCGGTAAAAGAATTCGCGCCGGATAATATTATCCTTTTGCCGCTGTATCCGCAGTTTTCGACCACGACCAGTTTTTCTTCCATTCAAAACTGGGAACGTGAAGCAAAGCTGGCGGGGCTTGATGTGCCAACACAAAAAATCTGCTGCTATCCTTATCAATCCGGTTTTATTTCCGCATCCGCAGGTTTGATCCGCGCGGCGCTGGATCAGGCACCTGAAAAAACCCGCGTCTTGTTTTCGGCGCATGGTCTGCCCGAAAAAATCATTGAAGGCGGCGATCCATACCAACATCAATGCGAACAAAGCGCTGCAAAAATTGCCGCGGCCATGGGCATTGAAAATCTCGATTGGCAGGTATGTTACCAAAGCCGCGTGGGCCGTTTGAAATGGATTGGCCCCTCGACCGAAGAAGCCTTGGATAAAGCGGCTGCAGATGGTGTAGGCGTGATTGTATATCCGCATGCTTTTGTAAACGAACATGTGGAAACGCTGGTTGAAATCGAAGAAGAATACCGCGAATACGCGCATGAAAAAGGCATCCCTTATTTCGCCCGCGTGCCCACGGTATCCACGCATCCGGATTTTATGACGGGGCTTGCCGCGCTGGTTGAAAATAAAATAAACGGCATGCAAACCATGCGCGTTTGTCCGGACGGATTCACGCGCTGCGGCTGCAAACTTTAAAAATAAAAGGAAATGGACATGCAGGATTTTCTCGCCACGCATTATCTCTGGATCAAATCTCTGCACATCATGGCGCTGATTTCATGGATGGCGGGTATTTTTTATTTGCCGCGTCTTTACGTTTATCATGCCGATGCGGAAAAGGGGTCGGAGCTTTCCGAAACCTTTAAAATCATGGAACGCAAATTGCTCAAAGTCATCATGAACCCGGCCATGATTGCGACATGGATTTTCGGTATCCTGATGATCAAGGCTATGCCCGAAGTAATGACCGGACAGGGCTGGATGCATGCCAAACTGACGCTGGTTTTGGCCATGAGCGGTTTTCACGGCTACCTCGCCTATACGCGCAAGGTTTTCCTGCGTGATGAAAACAAGAAATCCCATAAATTTTTCCGCCGCATCAATGAAATCCCGACCGTGTTGATGATTATCATCGTGGTTTTGGCGGTGGTGAAACCGTTTTAATAAATTCGCACTGTAAAGCAGTCTGCGGACGGTCAGCGCGGACGGTCAGGACGTTTAAAAAATAAAACTGTTTTATGTAATTGATATAAAACAGTTTTATTTAAAATATACTCGTCAGATCGTTCAAAAAGACTGTGTGATCCGATTGACAGTCATATGGAATACTGCTAGAGTCAGAATATCCGCCGAACAAGGCTTTTTCGTCTTTTGATATTCTCCAGATATATCGGACACTTTCCGGCGTGACTTTTGTGCATTCAGCGCAATCATTTCTGTCACCCCCTCTCCCTATATACGTTCAGGCTTCCCGATAGAAATCAGACCACCCGCTGAAACGCCCGACCGCTTATTTAAATGATAAAACCCAACGAAAGAGTATCCCAGTGGTAAAACGCTCACGTCATTCCGGCCCCCGCCACGGCGGTAATGGAAACGGCAATCATCATGGTGGCGGACATGGCCACCATCCTTATGAACCCACAGCCGAAGAATTGGCCGCCGAAGAAGAAGCCGCCGCACGCCGTGACCCCAATGTCAAACCCATGGATTTGCAAGAGCTGAAAGGTAAATCCCCGGCCGAGCTTTTGACCTATGCCGAAGAACTGGGCATCGAAAACGCATCCACCCTGCGCAAACAGGAAATGATGTTCGCGATTTTGAAACAGCTGGCCGAACAGGATATTCCTATTTCCGGCGCCGGCGTGCTCGAAGTTTTGCAGGACGGTTTCGGTTTCCTGCGCAGCCCCGAAGAAAACTATCTGCCCGGCCCGGACGATATTTATGTATCGCCCAGCCAGATCAAACGTTTTGGCCTGCGCACCGGTGATACGGTCGAAGGTGAAATCCGCGCCCCCAAGGATAACGAGCGTTATTTCGCCCTTTTGCGCGTGAACCAGATTAATTTTGAAGCGCCGGAGCAAATCCGCCACCGCATCAATTTCGACAACCTGACCCCGCTTTACCCCGACCGCAAGATCAAGCTGGAACTGGACGACCCGACCGCAGGCACCATCGGCGCCCCGCGCCGGAACAAAGGCCCCGTGCAGGTTCAATTGCAGCGCGTGATCGAACTGGTATCGCCGCTTGGATTTGGCCAGCGTGCGCTGATCGTTGCGCCGCCGCGTACCGGTAAAACGGTGATGATGCAAAACATCGCCAATTCCATCGAAACCAACCATCCCGATGCCTATCTGATCGTTCTTTTGATTGATGAGCGTCCCGAAGAAGTAACCGACATGGCGCGTTCTGTGAAGGGCGAGGTTATTTCCTCTACCTTTGACGAACCCGCCGCACGTCACGTGCAGGTTGCCGAAATGGTTTTGGAAAAAGCCAAACGCCTTGTCGAACATAAACGCGATGTGGTGATTTTGCTCGACTCCATCACCCGTCTTGGCCGCGCTTATAACACCGTTGTGCCGTCGTCGGGTAAAGTCCTGACCGGTGGTGTGGATGCGAATGCGCTGCAACGCCCCAAACGTTTTTTTGGCGCCGCACGTAACATTGAACAGGGCGGATCGCTTACCATCATCGCAACCGCACTGATCGATACCGGTTCGCGCATGGACGAGGTTATTTTCGAAGAATTCAAAGGTACCGGTAACGCCGAGATTGTTCTCGACCGTAAAATTTCCGACAAACGCGTTTTCCCCGCCATCGATATTCAAAAATCGGGCACGCGCAAGGAAGAGCTTTTGGTCGAAGACGGAATGCTCAGTAAAATGTGGATTCTGCGCAAACTCATGTCCTCCATGGGCACGGTCGATGCGGTTGAATTCCTGATCGATAAAATGAAAGACACCAAAAACAACGATGAATTCTTCAAGCTGATGAACCAGTAAAAAGAAACATCGCATAAAAAAAGCGCCCTGTAACAAGGGCGCTTTTTTTTATCCGGCAAAATCCCGCCTGTTTATTTTGGCGCGGATGATTTCATCCAGCGGACTTCCTGCCAATCGCATTTGCCGTCTGCGGCATCGGTTTCCGTTTTTTGGCCGGCACCATCAATAATCAGCGAAATCACGCGGCTGTCTTCCAGATATCCGTTATGCGCGGTCAGAGGGTCGGCAAAACTGGCGGCACCCAGAATATCGCGCTGCTGCGCCACGTTGATGCTGACATTCGAAAGACGCGGGCAGATACGGCTGTCGATATGATGCTGGGCGAAATCATCCTGCACGGGATAAGACAGGATATCATTAGGATCGCTGACGGCAACAATATTCAGGCGGTGCAAAATGCGCTCATGCCTTTTGCTGCCTTGCGACGTGCAATATTCCGCGAATTCACCGGTGACTTCGGGCGCGGAACGGCCAAGCTGCAGCAGCGGCAATTGATTGGCCAGCATGAAAACAGTGAAATCCTTTTTCTGCACGATGTCACGAATGCTTTCAATACGGCTGCCAGCCAAGGCACTGTCGCTGTCGGTTGCAAAAGATTGCAGCGTGTCCAGCGTGATGCGGCTGCCAAGGCTATGTGTCACGAAAAAGAAATCGTCGCCCGCGATGGATTGAATATCCGTTTTTTGCCATTGGTGGCAGGCATGTCGTTCGCCATCGCCGGGCAGATGGTTCCAGTCGCTGGAAAACATCCAGCAAACAGATTCACGGACAGAGGATGTGATTTTATTATGCCCGGTACCCATGTAAATCAGCAGGTCCGGCACGGTCGCATTCATAAAACCTTTGAGTGTGTGATTGATGCCGCTGCGGGCAAGGCCCTCTGTATTGGCGGTATCGTAAAGGATCAGCTTTTTTTCCTGCTCCGTAATACCGGACCAGGTGACTTCGTAAAACAGCAGGCTGCGCGAATAGTCGCGGTTTGTATGACGTGTGATGCGCAGGGTGCCCAGTTCCGCCGCCGCGCCGGTTTCAGCGTCAATCGGCGGGGAGTCAAGCTTGATGGTCTTTACCTGTGGATCGACGATATCAAGGCCGAGCGCGCTGACCAAACGGTCGCGGAAACGGTTGGAATATCCGGCGGTATGGTGGCTGATACCATGTACCATCAATACTTTGGTGGTGCCGTTATGCGTACCGCTATGCGCTTGTAAACTTTGGCGCAGGCCGGGGAATTTCGGGCCATGCATCTGGCACTGGCGCGTGTCTTCGACTTTACGGTCAAGAACCGCTTCGGCAATGCCGCGTGAAATACCTGTGCAGCCGCCCAGCAATATTGTCAGGCCAAGGGCAAGGCAGGCAAAAGAAAAACCGTTAAGTGAAAAACGCTTTTTCCCGATCATATTTTTCACAGGTTCAGTCCCATTTTTTGCAGGATTGTGACAAGCCATTCGGCGCGCGGTTCGCTGATAAAAGCAAAAACAATCCAGACCAGAAAAGTTGCAGGCATGGCAAACCATCCCTGACGCCCGGCGGCAGGCAGGCCGCGTTCGGCGACTTGCACGTTTTGGGGCAGGATTTTTTTCAAAGCAGCGGCGGCAAAAAACTTCACAATCAAAACCGCGATACCGCAGCACAGCGCCCAGATCAGGAAATCTGCCGCCAGCATATGTTGTTCAAGCCGGTTACTGACCAAAGCCCCCCGCACGGTTTCGCGGAGAGGGCTCATGAAATATGCTGCGCAAATCGTGGCAGCGGCGGCTGTGCCGCCCGCAAGTCCTTTCCATCGCGGTCCTTCGGCCAGCGCAAGCAAAGCCATATCGGCATAGCGGATGGCGGCTTTGGCAAATTTTTCTGTTACCAGCAGCGGATATTCACGCATCAGCTTTTGATACACATGCCCTTTGGTGTTATGTGCAAGGCCCGACAAAACCTGCCGCACTATTTTAAAACGGCAGGCACTGGCAACCAAAGCGCTGGCGGCAAGAGGGCCTTTGGACAGTTTTAGCAAGGCTGCCACCCCGGGTTTGACATGGGTATCCAGCAATGGTTCAATTTCAATGATACGCCCGTGCAGTCCGGCAATGACGGCCGGATGCGTTTTGCCTGTGATGGAAAATTCAACCTGTGCAACCGGCAGCAGCGCGGCATAGGGTAAAAGTAATTTGTCGCCTTCAACTTCCGGTATCAGGCGCAAGATTTCCGCATGGCCTTCCGTGGCGATTTTTTGCACGCCCAGCAATTCGGCCACTTCGATGACTTCGGGCTGGGTTTGTTTACGGTCCAGCTCGAACGTGGCCTCGACATGCCAATGCGCATCGAATACGTGTGTCCAGAAACCGGTGCGGTCGCATTCGGTGCAGCTGGTGCGGCCTTGGCCGTTGCATACGGCGCAGCGCAGGGTTTTTTGCCCCTGGCACGTCATGCACATGCTGCGCCCGCTGCCGCTGCATTTGGTGCAGGGCATGCGCGAACCGTCTGCGCGCTGTTGTTGCCCGGCCCCATAGCAAACAGGGCATTGTGTCGATCCTTGACCAATACAGCCGGTGCAGGGCGCGCTGCCGCTGGCATTGCAGGTGCCGCAAGGATTTGTCGTGGCGCCGTTGCATTTCAGGCATTTATCAACCACGGTATATTGCTGATGCGCGGCGGCCAGTTTGAAGCGAAATGGTTTTTCGCCAAATCCTTTGCCCGGTTTTTTGTCGATAAATTCGCCGATTTCGCTTTGCACATTGGCGTCCGCAACCAGAATGGCGGCCTGCGCCGCGGCATCGGCCATGACGGCGTCTTTGGTCGGCATGGTTTTGCCGCCGGGCTGGTTGCCGCTGCGCTGGGTGACAGTCATGTCAGGTTTGATGTCGATGCGCATCTGCGCGTGCACGACGTGTACTTGTGTGTCATGTTTGACCAGACGCACCTGATCGGCCTTTAGCCCGTTGCCGTCCAGCATGGTGGCAAGTTCCTTGGTGCCTTTCAGCGGGATCTGGAAATGTTCTTCGGTGGGTTCGGCGGGCAGCTGTTCAAGACGCGACATGGTTTAACCGTGCATAAGTATAAGTGAAAAAGATTAACCCAGATGTGTCTTCAAATGGCGGCGGGTGCGGTCATTGGCGGTTTCCGCCATGGCGCCGTCATAATGGTCGCCGCCTTTGCGGGCAAAGGCATGGTCAACACCCTGATACACGTGCAGGGTGATGTTTTCTTTGTTCAGCAGCGCATCCAGAATTTTCTTTTGCGCATCGGGCGGGACGAATTTGTCCTGTTCCGCAATGTGCAGCAAAATTGGTTTGCTGATGGCGGGCGCTTCGCCCAAAAGCGCATCAAGGCCGACGCCGTAATAGCTGACATTCGCATCGGAATCCGACCGCGTCGCCATCAGATAGGCAAGCTTGCCGCCGAGGCAATATCCAATGCTGCCTGCCTTGCCATTGGCGCCTTCCAAAACGCGCGCGGCGGCCAGGGTGGATTTCAAATCCTCTACCCCCAGGTCAACGTCAAAACCGTTGAAAAGTTCAAAGGCGCGTTTCCATTCTTCTTCGCTGCGGTCGGTGATTTGGATACCGGGTTCCTGCCGCCAGAAAAGATCGGGACAAATGGCGATGAAGCCTTCCTTGGCCAGATCATCGCAAATGCCACGCATAACGGCATTCACGCCAAAAATTTCCTGTATCACCACCACAGCCGGAAAGGGTCCTGCGCCTTGCGGGCGGGCGACATAGGCAGAAAAACTGCCACCGTCATGGGCTTGAATGGTGATGCTTTCGGACATGTTTTTTCCTGTTTATAAGTGGCGGCGCATATCGCTCTACAGACTACCTTTTTGTGCCGCAGCGTCAAGCCATTACACCGCCGCATTTTCCTTCTGTGCCTATAGGCCGGAACATTTCGTGCGCATCAACCATCATTGGCGGGTGGACGCTGCGTCGCGCTGCGTTCCATGCGCAGCATTTCCCGAAAATCCGCGGGATTTGTCACGGACGGCAAGCATCTTTGCCCGCTGCATATCCATGCGGCGGTTTCGGCTGCGGTTTTTTTACCGTAAGCGGGATGTGTTTCCGGCAGCGCATCTGTTTTATCCAATTCAATCAGACAGGCCGCGGGCAAAGACAATTGCCGCAATACGGCGGTGAA
>JAVEWI010000039.1:0-9833 GCA_034004625.1 Bdellovibrionales bacterium | reverse complement strand
AAAGCCCGCGCCGAAGGTTTCCTGCTGGTCGCGCATGCCGGTGAAGAAGGCCCGCCGGAATACGTATGGGAAGCATTGGACATCCTGAAAATCGACCGCATGGACCACGGCAACCGGTCTTTGGAAGATCCCAAATTGGTCGCACGCCTGTCGCAGGAGCCGATGGCCTTAACCGTTTGCCCGCTGAGCAATCTGAAGCTGTGTGTGGTCAAGGATATGACCAAACATCCGATTAAAAAAATGATCGACCTTGGTATCAAAGCCACGGTGCATTCGGATGACCCTGCATACTTCGGCGGGTATATGAATGACAATTATTTGTCTGTCGCAACGGCGCTGAACCTGAGCAAGGAAGACGTTTTGACATTGGCGCGCAACAGTATCGAAGCCACCTTCCTTGACGATGCAGGCAAACAGCGCCTGCGCGACAATCTGGAATCCTATGCGATGAAAGCCTGAAACGCATAAGGCACATCTTACAAAAAAAGCCGCCCTTCGCAGGGCGGCTTTTTTGCATCCAAAGCGGATGATTATTTCGGGCCTTGCGGGCCGGATTTGCGTTCTGCTTTGGGTGTGCTGTTGTCGTTTTGCGGCAACAGACCTTCGCGGCGGAACAGGGCATTCGGATCGGGTTCGCGGCCCTTGGCGTCTTTGAAAATATCCATGGGGTCGCGCGTACCGCCCTGTGCGTAAATCGTATCGCGCAGGCGGTCGCCCGTGGCGCGGTCATAAAGGCCTTTTTGCTCGAATTCTTCGAACATATCGGCTTCCAATACTTCCGCCCATTTATAGCTGTAATAACCGGAAGAATAACCGCCCGAGAAAATATGCCCGAAGCTGGTGGACATCGGCCCCGCCGCACGGGGGAAGAGCCATGTTTCGGCAATCAGTTTATCTTCCAGCTCTTCGACGCCTTTGATCCCCTTGGGGTCAACGCCGTGCCATGCCATGTCCAGCTTGCCGAGGAACGTCTGGCGCAGGCCGACATAACCGGCATCGAAGTTTTCCATGTCGTTGATTTTTTTAATCAGCTCTTCGGACAACAGGTCGCCGTTTTTGTAATGGCGGGCGAAAGTATCCAGAACTTCTTTCTGCTTGGCCCAGTTTTCCTGCAGCTGTGACGGCAGTTCGACAAAGTCCCATTTCACATTCGTGCCGGTCAGCGATGTGTAATCGCCACGCGCCAAAAGCGCATGCAGGCCGTGGCCGAATTCATGGAATACCGTGCGCACTTCGTCCAGAGACAGCAGCGACGGACTGCCCGCCGCGGGTTTTTGGAAGTTGCAGACGTTGGTGACGATGGAGAATTTGTTTTCACCATCTTCCAGACCGCGGTTGCGGAAGGTGCTCATCCACGCGCCGGAATTTTTGGCGCCCGGACGGGCATAATAATCGCCGTAGAAAAGGCCGATCATCTCGCCGGTCTTTTTGTCGGTGACTTCGTATACTTTTACATCTTCATGATAAACGGGGTATTTGCCCTTGGTTTCCGTCATGTCGATATTGAAAAGTTTTTCGGCATGTTTACGCATACCGTCCAGAACTTTATCCAGTTCAAAATAAGGACGCAGCGTTTCCATCGACAGGCTGAAGGATTCTTCTTTCAACTTGCGGCCGTAATACGCCATATCCCACGGTTTGAAATCCGTCACGCCGTCGGTTTTTTCTGCGTAATCTTTTACTTTTTGCAAATATTCTTCGGCGGCAGGGCGATAGACTTTTTCGTTTTTGGCCAGGAAATCCACCACGGCTTCGGGCGTTTTTGCCATGCGTTCGGACAGGACATATCCGGCGTGGCTGTCATACCCCATGATGGAAGCAGATTCATGGCGCAGTTTTACAATTTCCATCGCAATGCCGGAATTGTCGAAAGAATCTTTGTAAGCAATATTGCTGAGCGCGCGGGAAATTTCTTCACGCAAGGCGCGGTTTTCGCAATTGTTCATGATGTCGATCGGCGGGGGCGACAGCTTGATCAGGAATTTGCCCGGCATGCCGGCATCTTCGGCGGCTTGACGATAAACATCCTTCGCACGGTCGGGCACGCCCGCCAGTTCGGATTCATTATCCACGACTTTTTGATAGGACGCGGTCGATTTCACGATATTGTTTTTATATTCCGTGCGCAGCTGCGACATTCTTTCGCTGATTTCACGCAGGCGGTTTTTTTGCTCTTCGTCCAAAAGCGCGCCGGAGCGGACAAAACCCTTGTAGGTTTCTTCGAGCAATACGGCCTGTTCACCCGAAAGCTTCAGGCTGTCTTTCTGGTCATAGACTTCTTTGACGCGTTTGAACAAATCGCCATCCATCATGACATCGTTGCCATGTTTGACGGCGGCGATTTTCAGGTCGTTTTCGATCGCGCGCAGGGCATCGCTGCTGTTCGCGCCCGATACGTTGCTGAAAACCGTCATAACGCGGCCCAGCGTACGGCCGGAAAATTCCAGCGCTTCGATGGTATTGGCGAAAGTCGCGGGCGCTTTGTTGGTTTTAATGTCTTCGATTTCGCGCTTGGCTTCCTTCACACCCTGTTCCAGTGCGGGGAGGTAATGTTCAACCTTCACCGTATCAAGCGGCGGCGCGCCATAGGGCAGCGTCGAGGGTTGAAGAAGCGGGTTCGTGTCCGGTGTTTTAGACATGGCGGAAGCCCTTTCCGTTTGTTGTTATTTATGTAATCTGATTATAGGCCGTGCCTATATCCTAAACAAGGAGAATGCAGCCAGATTACGCCCGAAACCTTAATTTTTTATTGCGTTTTACGGAATGATGAAAGCTTGTTTCCCGCCGCGAAAAAAGCCAGAATAGCCCAAGCTTTCCTCTCCTTCGCGGACCTGTCATGGATCTGTACCAAGCCGTTAAAATCCTGCACATCCTGGGCGCTGCCGTTTTATTCGGCACGGGCATCGGTATTGCGTTTTTTATGTACGCCGCGCATTTCACCCAAGACCTGCGCCAAAAATATTTCGCCGCCCGCATGACGGTGATAGCCGATTTTATATTCACCACCCCCGCCGTTATTTTGCAGCCTGTAACGGGCATCTGGCTTGTCCTCAACGGCGGATACGGCGCGCATGATTTGTGGTTGAGCGTGACCTATGCGCTTTATGTGCTGACGGGGCTTTGCTGGCTGCCTGTGGTATGGATACAAATGCAATTGCGCGGCATGTTGAAAACCGCGGTTGAAACCGGCACGCCCTTGCCGCCGCGCTACCACAAATTATTCCGTATCTGGTTCGCGCTGGGCTGGCCCGCCTTTATCGCGCTGCTGGTCATTTTTGGCCTGATGGTTGTAAAGCCGGTATAACATGTCCCACACCCCAGAACCCATTTTCAAAACCATCTTCGGCGCCGATTGGGCAAAAATGCCCCGCGTTTTTCACCGCCATTATGCCTGCCGCGCGGGCACGGACGACACCGCCGCTTGTGACGGCGTGATGGATATAGAAGCATCTCTCATCGGCCGCCTGCTGGCGCCGCTGTTTTATGTGTCAGGCACGCTGGTGCCTTATCGCGGGCGGGGTATCCGCGCGCAGGTGGGCTTTGCCGCTTTGCAGGACACAGATCAAAAAGGCCTTGTCCGCAACGGTTTTTTATTCGACCGCGTTTTTTATTTTCCGGACAAAAAACCGTACCGCTTCACATCCCGCCTTGTCCACATAGAAGGAAACGAAGTGGTGGAGCAAACCCGCATGGGATTTGGCTGGCGCGCCGCATTTGTCTGGACGGGCGATAAAATCGACATGCAGCACCGCGGATATACCCTGCGCATTTTCGGGCGTGATATGCCGTTTCCCGGTGAATGGTTTTTGGGCCGCGCATCGGCCAGCGAAACGGCATTGGACGACGACCGTTTCGCCATGACCATGGAAATCCGCCACCCGTTATGGGGGCGCGTTTTTGCCTATAGCGGTATATTCACCATGACAAAGGACAGCCCCGCATGACGCGCACAAAAACAATCCTGATTTTGGGCGGATACGGCAATTTCGGCACATACATCACCCGCGCACTCGCGCAGCAAGACGGGCTGCATATTCTGGTCGCCGGACGTGACGTAGCCAAGGCCGCGGCATTGGCCGATAGTTTGAAAACCGCCGCCGCCAAAGTCACCCCGTGTTTGCTGGATATCGAAGATGATTTTCACATTTCACTCGCCGCGCTTGCGCCCGATATTGTGATCCATACCTGCGGCCCGTTTCAGGGACAGGGATATAACGTGGCAGAGGCCTGCGTGGCGCAAGGATGCGATTACATCGACCTTGCCGATGCGCGCGATTACGTATGCGGCATTGGCACATTGGACGCCGCCGCACGCAACCGCGGCAGCCGTATCATCAGCGGCGCCAGTTCTGTCCCCGCCATGACGGCGGCGGTAATTGACGCCTATTTACCGGCATTTGGCACATTGACCCATCTGGATTTCGGCATTTCCACCGCACAAAAAACCACCCCGGGTGCGGCGACCGTCCGCGCCTTGCTCAGCTATGCCGGCAAACCGTTTAAAATGCTGCAACGCAGCGAAATGAAAACCGTTTACGGGTGGCAAGGCATCACCCGCCGTACATTCCCGCAGCTGGGCACCCGTTTGATGTCGCATTGCGACGTGCCGGATCTGGATCTTTTCCCCAAACGATATCCGGATGTGCAGCAGGTTACTTTTTTCGCAGGGGTAGAAATACGGGCGCAGCAAATCACGCTCTGGCTGCTCAGTTTTCTGGTGCGCATGAAGATATTGAAAAACCTGTCGGTTTTAACGCCACTGCTGCTGGCCGTTATGCCGCTGTTTAATATATTTGGCAGCGACAAAAGCGGTTTTTATATGCGGATGCAAGGGCAAGACCGCGCGGGCGCCCCCATGGATAAAACATTTTATATTGTCGCGCATCATGGCGACGGGCCGCATTTGCCCACCCTGCCCGCGATTGTCATGGCGCGAAAATTAATGAACGACCGCGAAAATATTCCCGCCGGCGCCATGCCCTGCGTCGGGCTGATGACTTTGGATGAATACAAAACCGCGATAGGCGATTTACGCATCGACCTGATCCCGCCGGCCTGACGCCCTCTGCCACATTTATCATAACCCGCAATGCAAAAAAGCGCATCTGCCGTTGATGCAGAACGGCGAACGTAATATTATCATCCCATGTCAGACCGTCTTATTATCCAGTCCGTTACGAAATTCTTTGGCAGCGCCGGAAACCCCGTGCGCGCTGTTGACGATTTGTCGCTAAGCGTGCGCGAAAACGAATTCTTCACCCTGCTCGGCCCTTCGGGCTGCGGCAAAACAACTCTGCTGCGTTTGATTGCAGGATTGGAAAGCTGCGATCAGGGGCAAATCCTGCTCGACGGTGTGGACATTGCCGCATTGCCCGCGAATGAACGCCCCGTGAATACAGTGTTTCAAAGCTATGCCCTCTTCCCGCATATGACCGTTGCCGACAATATCGGTTTTGGCATGCGCATGCAGGGCAAGGATAAAAAAGACATTGAAAAAGCCACGGCTGAATCGCTCGACCTGATGCGCATGCAGGGGTTTGGCGAACGTTATCCGTCCGAGCTTTCCGGCGGCCAGCAACAGCGCGTGGCGCTGGCGCGGGCGCTGGTCAACCAGCCGAAAATTCTGTTGCTGGACGAATCCCTCTCCGCGCTTGACTACAAACTGCGCAAGGATATGCAGATCGAATTAAAACGCCTGCAGCGCGAAACGGAAATCACCTTTATTTTCGTCACGCACGATCAGGAAGAAGCGCTGTCCATGTCCGACCGTATCGCGGTGATGGAACGCGGGCGCATCGGCCAATTGGGCACGCCGCAGGAAATTTATCACCGCCCCGTATCGCGCTATGTCGCGGATTTTATCGGCATCTGCAATTTTGTGGAAGCAAGCAGCCTCGGCCTGAGCGAAACCGGCACCATCGGTTTCCGTCCCGAAGACGCCACCTTGCTGATCCGCGAAGGGCAGCAACCCGAAACGCCGGGGCCGATCATACAGGGCAGGCTTGATGCCCTGACCTATCACGGCGCCGTGACATATTACAAAGTCACATTGGACAGCGGCGAAAGCGTCACCGTGGCCGACCATGAAAAATTGCCCGTTAACGTTGATGACCGCGTGCGCGTGGCTTTGCTGCCCGACATGCTGATCCGGTGCGCCGCGTGAAACGCCCGCAATCCGGCATAACCCTGCTGATCCCCTTTTTGCTGGTCATGACGGTGTTTTTCATGGCGCCGCTTTGCATTGCGCTTGGCTATTCTTTTATGGCGGCGGAGCCCATGGGCGGCGTCAGGCCCGAATTTTCACTGGCCGGATACCAGCGGTTTTTCTATTCCATCGAAACCGACGGCAGCCTGACATGGGATACGCGCTATCTCCAGATCATTTACAGCTCCACAAAACTTGCCGTGATTTCGACTTTTATTTGCATCCTGATCGGTTTTCCCATGGCATGGTTCATGGCGACCCGCCCGGCTAAACAGCGCGATTTCTGGATGATTGTGGTCACCATCCCTTTCTGGACAAACCTTCTGATCCGTACCTATGCCTGGATTTTGATTTTGCGCCGCGACGGCGTCATCAATACGGCGCTTGATAAAACAGGAATTGTCGACGCACCGCTGGAGCTTTTATACACCCCCTTTGCCATCGGCCTGGGGCTTGTTTACAGTTATTTGCCGTTTATGATCCTGCCGATTTATTCCAGCCTCGAGCGTATGGACTGGCGCCTGATCGAAGCCGCGCAAGACCTCTATGCAACGCGTCTGCGCATTTTGTGGCATGTTGTTTTGCCTGCCTGCATGCCAGGCCTTTTGGGCGGGATTATTCTTGTCTTTATCCCGACCGTGGGCTCGTTCCTTGCTGCGGATCTGCTCGGCGGCGGCAAGCAGATGATGCTGGGTAACCTGATTGAAAACCAGTTCGACAAAGGCCGCAACTGGCCTTTTGGCGCGGCAATTTCGGTTATCATGACGGCTGTTGTCATGGTCGGCCTCTTGCTGATCGCACGCCGCGGACAAGGGTTGAAAGGGGTGGTGGGATGAGCAATAACGCCCGCAGCATGCCCGGTTTTGGCGCCATCACATGGCTTGGCATTGCTTTTTTATACCTGCCCATTATTGCGGTCATCGCCTTTTCATTCAACAGCGGGCGGTTGATTACCGTATGGGAAGGCTTCAGCTTCGACTGGTACGCCCGCGCCTTTGGCAATTCCGACCTGCAGCGTGCGGCCATCAATTCCATGATCGTCGCCGTAAGCGCCACGACGGCAGGCACCATCATTGCCCTTGCCGCTGCGCTGGCCCTGCATGGCGGCGGGCTGCCGCGCCCGCTTAAAAATACATCCTATGCCTTGATGGCCCTGCCCTTGCTGGTGCCCGAAATTGTGATTGCCATCACCACCATGGCGTTTTTCGGCGCGATCAACCTGCGCCTTGGACTTGGCAACGTATTAATCGCGCATATTGTATTTTGCATCCCCTTTGCCTATGCCCCCATTCGCGCGCGCATTGCGACCATCCCCAAAAGCATGACCGAAGCCGCCAAGGATCTTTATGCCGATGAATGGCAGGCCTTCCGCCATGTCACGCTGCCGCTGCTGGCGCCCGGCATTTTCTCCGGCGCGCTTTTGGCATTCATCACATCGCTGGATGATTTTATTATTACCTATATGGTAGCACCGCCCGGCGCGACCACCCTGCCCGTTGAAATTTACAGCAAAGTAAAACGCGGCATTACCCCCGAAATCAACGCAGCGGCATCCATGCTGCTGGCCGTGTCGATCCTTATCGTGCTTTTGTCCTATTTTATTAACCGCAAGAAAGTGCTTTGACCATGAAACTCAAACCATCGGGACTTATCGCTATCATCATCCTTATCGGCGTATTGGCAGGCGGTCTTTTTTACGCCGCGCAAAATAGCGGCCCGCGGTTGTATGTTTATGTGTGGGACACCTATGCGGATAACGATCTTTTCAAGAAATTTGAAAAAGAAACCGGCATTAAAATCATCACTGAAATTTATTCCAGCAACGACGCCTTGCTTGCCAAGCTGAAATCCGGCGCGCGCTATGACATCATCGCCCCTTCGGGAAATTATGTGCCTTTGCTTCTGGAACAAAACCTGCTGCAGCCTCTTGCACCCGAAAGCAGCAAAATTGGCGAAAAACTGGTGGCAAACATCAAGGAACCGGTTTACGATCCCACATATAAATACGCCATGCCGCTGTTTTACGGCACCACGGGCCTGGCCGTAAACACCAAGATTATCAGCGAAGACATCACCAGCTGGTCGCAATTCTTTGACCGCCCGCATGGCGAAGCACCTAGCCTCGGCGTCCTTGATGACACATCGACCGTTATGGCCCTGACATCCATTTCCATCGGCCGCAAAAACTGTGACGGCAGCGAAGATACCCTGAAAATGCTGCAAAACCAGCTGGTGGCACAAAAACCGCAGGTCAAGGTCTATGGCTCCACCGGTTACTTCGAACGCATGGCAGCGGGCGAAATCGGCATTCAGATGGCATGGAGCGGTGATGTTTACACCGCGCGTCAGGAAAATCCTGACCTGAAATACGTGTACCCGACCGAGGGCGTTGAACTGTGGATGGACAGCCTCGCCATCCCTGCCAATGCGCAAAACCCCGAAGCCGCCGCGCAGTTCATCGCTTTTGTGATGGACCCGCAAAACCTGGCTGCTTATTCGACCTTCTCCGGCCAGATCCCGACGCATGAAGATGCATTGACCTACCTGCCCGAAGAAATCCGCAGCGCGCCGGAATTCAACATTCCGCCCGAAGCACATACCTATGTGTCTTTTGCCTGCCCCGCCGATGTGGTACAGGCCTATAGCCGCATCTGGGAAAACCTGCTGCGCTAATCAACACGCACTACAGCGGAAGCGCCGGTTTAACGCCGGCGCTTCCCGCTTTTCAGGATAACGACAAACAAGGATATAAACCTATGCGCTGCTGGATCTTTTTTCACGCCGACCCCCATTCCGATTACCCCGGCGCCTATGCCGTGCGGCAATTCATGGAAACCGCCGCGCGCATGGAAATAGATCTTGCCGTTCTGAAACCGCAAAATTTCGACCTGATCGTCGATAAAGACAGCAACTGGTCCGCCGTATATGAAGGCAAGCCGCTGGAAAAACCGGATTTCATTATTTCCCGCACAGGGTCGGAAACAACCTATTTCATGCTGGCCGTTTTACGCCACATGGAACATCAGGGCATGCGTATCGTCAACGCCCCTCCGGGTATGGAAGCCGCTGCGGATAAAATGCTGACCCAGCAAATTCTGGCCGCAAAAAACCTGCCCGTGCCCAAAACCATTCTGGCGAAATTTCCGGTGGATGTGGATTTTGTGGAGCGTGAAATCGGCTTCCCCGTTGTCGTCAAACCCCTGCGCGGCAACCGCGGCAGCGGCGTGATGCTGTGCGAAACACGCGAACGTTTTAACGACCTTGCCAGTTTGATCGACCAGACCGCCAGCGGATCGGATTTCATTTTTCAGGAATATATCCGCGCCAGTCACGGACGCGATGCCCGTTTGATTGTCTGTTTCGGCGAAGTCATTGCCGCGGTGGAACGCCGCAGCGATGGCGGCCTGTTCAAATCCAACGCCGAATCCGACATGACCATGACGCCGTTTGACGCGCCCAAGGATATGCAGAAACTCGCCATTGATACCGCCGCCGCATTGCAGCTGGATATCGCGGGCATTGATTTGCTGTTCGGTGAAAACGGCTACCGCATTCTGGAAGCCAATAGCGCTCCGACGTTCAAAGACATCGAAGCCGTTTGCAACATCAATGTACCCGAAGCCGTTTT
>JAVEWI010000038.1:0-9971 GCA_034004625.1 Bdellovibrionales bacterium | reverse complement strand
GTGTGGCCATGACTTTTTCCTCTCGGTCCGCGATTAGCCCAGCAGTACGATCAGCGCGATCAGCAGGGCGAACAGGCCGGTTGCCTCGATCAGCGCGAAGTACAGCAGGCCAGCGCCTTTAACCGTGCTTGCAACGGAGGGGTTGCGGCCGATTGCGTTGATGATGCTGGAGAACAGCATGCCGAGGCCCAGACCAACACCGAAGAGCGGCAGAACAGCAAGGGCAGCGCCGATCATTTTTGCAGATGCGAGATCCATAGTCTTATTCCTTCTTTTTTGTACGTTAGTGGTTTGTGGTTGTTTGGAAACAGTTGTGGTTAGTGCAGTTCAATCGCGTCTTTCAGGTACATGCAGGTCAGGATCGCGAAAACATAGGCCTGAATGAAAGCGATCAGGATTTCGAGACCGAACAGGGCGGTATTGAGAAGCAGCGGCAGAACCGCGCCCACCATACCGATACCAGAGCTTGCCACCATCATGACGGAGAAGCCGGCGAAGACTTTCATCATCGTATGGCCGGCAACCATGTTGGCGAAAAGACGGACAGAAAGGCTGATCGGGCGCGACAGGTAAGACACGATTTCGATCAGGATGATCAGCGGCGCCAGAACGATGGGCAGGCCCGCGGGCAGGAAGAGGGTGAAGAAATGCAGGCCGTGGCGGATGATGCCGATCAGCGTAGCTGTGAGGAATACCATCAATGCCAGCGTGCCGGTAACAACGATATGGCTGGTGAAGGTAAAGGAGTAGGGCAGCATGCCCAGCATGTTGCCCATCAGGACAATCATGAAAACGGAAAAAACAAAGGCGAAGTATTTGCGGCCTTCGTGACCGAGGGATTCATGCACCATGCCGGCGACAAATTCGTAAACCATTTCGGTCACGTTCTGCCAGCGGTTGGGAATAACCGATTTGCTGCGCATGCTGAGCGTCATCAGCAGCGTGGCTGCGATTACGGCGAAAGCCATCCACAGCGAAGATTGGGTAAAGGAAACGTCATAACCGCCGATTTCCATCGGGATGAGGGGCTTAATGACAAACTGCTCGAGCGGATTGGTCGCCACGTTTGTGTTCCTTTGTTAATCCGTTTTGCCGTTTTCTGTTTCGTTTTCGCTGTTTTGCTTTTCCGGCGAAGACGGTTTGAATCCGACTTTGTAATCCTGTCCGGTCTGCGACCGGTAGATATTCAAAAAACCTGCGGCAAAACCGATGAAAACAAAGAAAATGATTCCGAACGGTTTTGTATCCAGCCAGCGATCCACCCAATAACCAAGGAAGATACCGACCGCAAGTGCCGCCACCAGATCGGTTCCCGCGCGCAAGGCTTTGCTTTTCTCGTCCTTGCCGGGCTCCGCGCTGCCATCGTTGTCTCCGGCTGCGTTCTGGCGCTGCCTTTGCTGCGCTTCCTGAATTTTGCGGGCCAGTTCGTTGGATTTGTCAGCCATCGAGGAAGAATCCCGTAAAAACTCATTGCTTCAGCGCTTTAAAGGCAACGGGAAATTACGCACAGCGCCCTGAAATGTCAATATATACCGCAAATAATACCCCATATCATTTTATGGGAATGTGGCGTATGCGACAGGGTGTCAAAACACGCTGATATTGTTGTTATTTTCTTTCTTTGCCGGATGTAGCCTTTGGGTCTCTGTTGCGAGATAGCCCGGGCAGCAAAGAATGGGGGGCCGCTTGTTTCGCCGTGGCGGAAGATTTTACTGTAAAAAGTGTATGATTCCCTGTGCCCGCTCGTGTGCGGAAAATGAATGGATTGGCGTGCATGGCGTGAATAAGTGCCGTTGCCTAGACTTTGTTTTTTGCGTAACCTTCTCGCAGGCCTGACGTATCAGGCTTGGGGCTTAGAAAACCTCTATATATCCGGTTTGACGTACCGCTAAACGTCCTCGACCTCTCATGGTCGGGGAGGCTGCGGCGTATATAATAGGTCGCAAGGCTGAAGGCCGCAGCGGCCTCTGATATATGGGCTTTTCTACTCCCCGATCACCATGGGGAGGATAAGCATGAGTGGGATTTTGCTTGGGGACCAAGCCGTTCTCGTTCTTGTAATGGCCGTTGCTGCTCTTGTTCTATACGTTGCCGTTTTGCGGCGGCGTTTGGGTAATGTCCGATCCTTCACATCCAAAAACCTCTTTTATAGGGTAGAAATTATCGTCCAGTCGCGGCGTGCGGCACAGATGAATGGCGGCGTTGCTTTTATTGGCGATAGCATGATTGCGGGACTGGCAACGTCGCGCCTTCCTATCCGCTCCGAAAATTTCGGCATAGGTGGTGAAACGATAGAGGATCTGCAGCGGCGCCTGTCTGCTTATGATTTGACGCATGCGGATACCATTGTTGTCCTTATCGGTATTAACAATTTTGCCAAAGACAGGCTGCATGGATTTGGCGAAAAATATAGGCGCCTGTTGGCACAGCTTCCTGCCGGTAAAGCGGTTATTGCAGTTTCGCTTCTTCCATTGAACCGCAAGGCAGAGGCTTTTTACAGGCTGGGCGCGGCACAGGCTATCGCAAAGGCTAATGGCGACATTGAAAATGCATGCAACGACCTTGGCTGCCGTTTTTTGAACCTTTATCCTGTCATGCAGAATAGCGAGGGAGAGCTGCGCAACGAGTATGCGGAAAAGGACGGTCTGCATCTATCGGTGCAAGGATATGCTGTTTTGTGCAAGGAAATGGAGAAAGCGCTTCTGGGCGCCGCCGGGACTTGCGGTAAAGAAAACAAGTATTCAATCTAGGCTGATTTTACCCTTATTTACGCGGCTTTTGCGGGGCGCAATAAATATCGTAAAGCGCGGAGATAATCACGGCTACATTCTGGTTTTGAATGAAATAGTAAAGTGTCCGGTGTTCGCGTCGGAAACCGACGATTTCTTCTGCGCGCAGGCGCGCCAGATGTTGTGACAGTGCCGTCTGGCTGATGTCGAGATGATCGAGAAGGTCAGTGACGCACATTTCCCCCTGGGTGAGCAGGCAAAGGATAGTCAACCGGCTGGGGTTGGCGATGTTTTTAAGAAAGCTTGATGCAGCGACCGCATTTTTTTTCATGTCCTGAACCGATGTTTGCTTGCTGGCGGCCATACTGTTTTCCTTGACTGTAAGTTCAGTATATTCTAATATTAGAATATACGCAAATTAAAAGGCTCTGATGCGGGCCGTTCCATCCGAAAGCGGGGTTCCCATGACGAAAGACTATCATAACGTTACCGGCGATATTGTCGAATATATCCGCCAGCTTAAACCGATTATTCCCGATACGCTCAAGGGGTTTTACGATATGGCCGGGGCGGCAACCCGGGACGGTGCCCTTGACAAAAAAACCAAGGAATATATTGCGCTGGCCATAGGTGTTTCGACGCGGTGCGATGGTTGTATCGGCTTTCATGCCAAGGCGCTGCATGCATTGGGCGCAACGCGGCAGGAAATTGCCGAAGTGCTGGGCATGGCTGTGTATATGGGAGGAGGCCCTTCGTTGATGTATGCTGCCGATGCCTTGCGTGCCTATGACCAGTTTGCCGCAGGCAAGCCGTAAACACGTGTCATCCGGACCTGAAAAAATACGGGAGAAAAAGTTATGCATGCTATTCGAAAAATATCTCCGCCCGATGTTATGCGGGCTGGTAACTGTATTATCTTGGATGTGCGCACGGGTATTGAACATCGTACGCAGGCGCTGAAACAGAGCCATATCCACGTCCCGCTCGACCAGCTGGATGCGGCTGCTTTTATTAAAACACACAATCTGGACAGCGGCAGGCCGCTTTATATCCTCTGCCGTGCCGGTGCAAGGGCAGCGCAAGCCGCAGGCGCTTTTCATGCGGCGGGGTTCGATAATGTCTATGTTATTGATGGGGGCATTGTGAATTGCGAGGCCTGCGGGATTGCAACCAAAAAAGGTCAGGGTATTTCTCTGGAGAGGCAGGTGCGTATCGCTGTAGGCGTGTTGGTGTTATCCGGTGTTATACTCGGGCAGCTATTTAGCCCTTGGTTTTATGTTGTACCGGCATTTTGCGGGGCGGGGCTGGTCGTTGCGGGGGTCACGGAGTGGTGTGGTATGGCGATGCTGCTGGCGCGGGCGCCATGGAACCGTGCCACCCGGAACAACAACTGCTGCAATACGTAAATACTGACGCCTCTGGTCTTTGGTTGCGGATTTGGCTAATATGGCTTATCGCAAGGCATCAAAACAACAATCCCGAATTGCCGGGGCGAGTGTGTATTCCGGTAACGGAAACGCAACCACAGCGAATAGTGCGTGTGTCTAGAACCCGAGGAAACTTTTTGTTTTCACCGATTGAAGGACACGCAGATGAGTAACGATAATATTCCGCCCAAAGCCGCGCCCGCTGTTGCAGGTACCGGCGATGCGCCCAAAAAATATTTTGTCCGTTTTTCCAAACCGGAAGACGAACAGAAAATCCTCGATTTTTACGATATGAATGCGCATAAAAACGTGCGTAAACGCGATGCGGATGTCTTGCGCCAACGTATCGAAGACGGTTCCGTCGTTTTGATCGAAGACGAGCAGGGAAAAATCGTCGCATCCAGCATTACATACCCGCATAAAACAACTGACAGCGATGGTATTGAGCATGTGAAGTGGCAGGAAATCGGATCTACCCGTATTGTTTTGAACGGATACCCCGGTTTGTTTGACGCCATGGTGACCATGCAGATTCTACGCGCGTTTTTGGTGGAACCGCCAGCAGACCGTTTTGTCGCGCAAATGCACACGGACGCGGTGCAGGGATTGGCCAAAAAACTCGGCTGGCGCGATTATGTTGCGGATGATGCTTTGATAGATTCCAAATTCAGCACGATTGATAAAAAAGACGTTTCCGCCGCATCGCGCGACCATTGGTTCCATACAGGGGTCGAAGGTTTGCCCGTCATGGCGGCATGGATGGTCAAGGCATTGGAAAATCCGGTTTTGGAAAACAAAAAAACCGGCGAAAAAATCTCGCTTGATTTCAGCAAGTCCAGCTTCTTTAATATGTTCGAGACGGAAATACGCCATCTGGCAAAACGCGATTTCGGCTCTCCCGATACGCCTGACATGCAAAAAGGCGTGGAGCAGTCGCGCAACAAATGGCTTAAAAAATTCTTCCGCTAAACGTTTTATCTCATCACGGCTTTATCACGAAGGGGACACAGGGATCATGACCGTACTTGGCAAATTGAAAGAGCAGAACAAGGAATTCACCACGTGGCGCCGCCACCTGCACCAAAATCCGGAAACCGCTTTTGAAGAAGTCAAAACGGCGGATTACGTTGCGGGCTTGCTGGAAAGCTGGGGCGTGGAAGTTCACCGCGGCATGGCGAAAACGGCGGTTGTCGGCGTTATTCGCGGCAAAAATGGCAGCTCCACGCGCGGCATCGGCCTGCGCGCCGATATGGATGCGCTGAATATTTTTGAAGAAACCAATTTGCCGCATAGTTCCAAAACGCCCGGTAAAATGCACGCTTGCGGCCATGACGGCCATACCAGCATGCTGCTGGCGGCGTGCAAACATCTGGCCGAAACGCGCGATTTCGAAGGCAATGTTTACGCGATTTTCCAACCCGCGGAAGAAGGCGGCGGCGGCGGCGATGTGATGGTGCAAGAAGGCTTCTTTGACAAATTCCCCTGCGAAGCCGTATTCGGCATGCATAACTGGCCATGGATGCCCGCAGGCACGATGGCCATTTGCGAAGGCGCCGTTTCCGCATCGACCGACAGTTTCGATGTGAAAGTCGTGGGCAAGGGCGGCCATGCCGCATTCCCGCATACCACGGTGGATGCGATTGTCTGCGCATCGCAAATCGTGACGGCTTTGCAACATCTGGTCAGCCGCGTGACCGCGCCGTCCGACAGCGTTGTTGTCAGCGTGTGCAAATTCCACGCGGGCACCACGGCGCATAACGTTTTGCCGGAAACGGTGGAATTTGGCGGCACGGTGCGTACGTTGAAGCCGGAACTGCGCAGTTTGATGGAAGAAAAATTCCGCCATGTTGTGAAAACCGTGGCCGAAGCCTATGGCGCGCAAGTGGAGATTAACTGGCACAAAGGTTATCCGTCCTGCATCAACACCGCGGCGGAAACGGATTTTGCCCGCGATGTGGCAAAAGAAATTGTGGGTGAAGACAAAGTATTCCCCTTCACCCCCATGATGGGCGGCGAAGATTTCGCCTATTTCCTCGAAGCCTGCAAAGGTGCCTATATCATTCTGGGACAGGGTAAGACGGATAACGATCCCGGCCTGCACAGCCCGCATTATGATTTCAACGATGAAGTCCTGCCTGTCGGCGCGGCTTATTGGGTACGCATGGCGGAAACATGGTTGAAGCAAAAGTCGTGATCGCTTTTTGGTTTTGATTAAGATAAAAAACAGGGGCGGGGAACTGCCCCTGTTTTGCACCGTTTGGCAGCTGTGCCGCCATTTTGCGCCGCCGGTTTTTTGGAGAATGAAAATGAAAAAGACTTTGCTTGTTGCAAGCGCCCTGAGCGTTGCCCTTTCCTGCGCCGCGGTTTATCCGGCGGCCGCGCAAAACAGTTTTTGGGATATGGCGGGCGGTTTGTTTGGCAAACCTGCAACAACGCAAAACAGCACGGGCACACCGGCGGCGCTCGCGGCGCTCAGCCAGTCTGACGTGCAATCGGCGCTGCGTCAGGCCTTGACGCTCAGCAGTGAAAAAGTCGTGGCGCAATTGGGCAAGGAAGGCGGCTTTTCGCTCGACCCGAAAATCCGCATCCCGCTGCCGCCTGCCTTGCAACCGGTCGATAAGGCGTTGAAATCCGTGGGCATGGGCGCGCTGACAACTGATCTGGAAGAGCGCATCAACAAAGCTGCCGAAGCCGCCGCGCCCAAAGCGAAACAGATTTTTGTCGATGCCATCAAAAAAATGACCATCGAAGATGCCAAGCAAATTTTGAACGGGCCGGAAGACGCCGCAACGGCTTACCTGAAAAAACACATGAGCCCAGAAATGCTCACCGCCATGCAGCCGGTTGTGAATACGGCGCTGGCCGATGCGGGGGCGGTGAAGGCCTATGACAGCATGGTCGGCCAATATAAAAAGACCATGCCGTTTATGCCGGATGCCAAAACGAACCTGAGCCAATACGCGACCCAAAAAGCGATTGATGGCGTGTTCTATTACGTGGCGCAAGAAGAAGCCGCCATCCGCAAAGACCCCGCAAAACGCACAACAGACTTGATTAAAAAGGTTTTTTCGGCAGCGAAATAGCCTGCGGCGCGGGCGGCTTTTGGCTTGTCCCTGTTATGGAATTTTGTTATAAAGCGCCATACAACAAACAGGTTTGCAAGCAATGACACGTGGTGCCAAAAAAAATCAGGCTGGAAAAAACGGCGATGCCTTTTCGCAAAACGGGGATGACCCGCTTTCCGCGCTTGAAAAAAACTGCAAAAAACTTCAGGAAAAATACGACCTTCTGGCCGCGCGTTCGCGCAAGGAAGTCGGCGATCTGGGTTTCTGGGGCGTTGTTGGCGGTCTTGGCCTTGCGGCGGATTGGGTGTTCATGGGCGGTCTTGGCACCGCCATTGCGGCCTGGAGCGCGGGTGAAGCCATCATGTACGGCCGCCGCGCCCGCGAAGTAGGCCGCGAGCTGACGGACGTCAAAACCCGTATCAACGACATGCAGCAGCAGCGTTTTGATGCGCAAATCCAGCAATTGAAAAACGCGCCGTCCAAACCCGCGAATGAAAACAGCCTGAAAGACGAGTTTTCACCCGCGGCAAAAGCAGAAATTGAAGCGCTGCGCGCCAAACTGGCACGTCTGGAAAATCAGGTGGGGCAGTTGCAGGAAGATAAGAACAGCGGCATAGACAAGCCGAAACTGCGCAAACCGCCGGGCAAAAAACCGGGCGAATAATAAGCCGTCAGCATAAACGAAATATCAGATCCGCTTAAACTTTACCCAGCATGTCTTTGTAAGACGCCGCGCGTTTTGTCGTGTGTGACGTTGTGACGGCGGGGGCTGTGGTGGCGGCTTTTTGCTGCTGCGCACCGGCCTTGAGAATTTCTGCAAGGCTGTAATTTTCATGCAAGCGCGCAATGTCGTATGCCGTCTGGCCTACGCTGTTTTGCTGCTCGGAATCCGCGCCGCGGCGGGTCAGCATTTGCGCAATTTCGCGGCGGCCCAATGCAGCCGCCCACATCAGGGCGGTGCGGTCTTGATTGTTGATATGCTTCATATCCGCGTTTTTATCACATAGATGGCGCACTGTTTTGACGCTGCCCGCAAGCGTGGCAAGGATAAGCGGTGTGGATCCGTCTGTATCGCGCGAGTTTACATCCGCGCCGGCCTGCATCAGCATATCGGCAATATGTTCATGCCCGCCGCGGGCGGCAAGCAAAAGGGGCGTGCTGTCCTGCGCATTGCGGAGTTCAAGCGCGGCGCCGCGGGAAATAAGGTCGGAAATTTTGGCGGTATTGGGTGCGTTTTGGGCAACTTCCAGAAGAAGCGCCATGCCAAGGGCATGTTGTTCCTGTGTATAGGACGGGGCGGCGGCGGGGCGCGTTGTGGCGGTGGGCGCGGTCTGGGTTTCACTGCGGACGGCTGCGACAGCCTGGTTGAAACGCGATCCTTGCTCGCTCATAAAATAAATCCTCTGAATTTCAGCTATTAAGGTGATTTTTGGGTATTTTAATTATCAAAAACATTAACAAAACTCTAATTTAATGTCAAGTTTTATTAAATTACGATAATTAAATTGCCGTGATGTGCTGTATTTCAATGACTTATGCTCGGGCAGAGGACTTGGTTCCCTGTTTTTTGTGCCGCGCAAGATGACCGCATAAAAAAACAGCACGGAGCAAAACCGCGCTGTTTGAATCAACTCTGGCTGCATTGCCGCTCAGGGCTTGGGCCCGCCACCGCGTTTTTTGATGTTTACCGGGGGCGGCAGGACGATATCGGGCTGTTTCGGCGGGGTGACTCTGAACCCCTCCGGCGCATGTTCGTTCCAATGCGCATAGGTGGGGTCGATGGTTTTTTGTAGCCCACGCAGGCGGCTATGGGCTTCGCTGCCACGGCGCCAGACGCTGTGGTCATCGCTGTAATCGTAATACCAGTCATGCGATTTCAGCAGGCGAACATAGTTCTCTTCTTCTGGTGTCATTGCTTTTCTCGATCGTGGATAGGGGGTGTGGGCGCAAGCCTAGCCATTCTTGACATAATCTGTCAATATGCTATTTTTTATTATCCGTAAGTTGCGCGGCGATCCATTGCAGCACCAAGGGGCGCACATCCGCCTGCGGCAGGTTTTTCAAGGTTGTCCAGCGTTGTACGGCGCCTTGCGATAGCCCGAAACCGGCGCGAAAGGCGGCTTCGTCAAGGCCAAAGCGCGATTGCGCCGTATAGACGGCATCCGCGAAATCGGCATCGCTGACGGCGGACGCGGCGGCCAGAGCGGTTAATTTCCGCAAGAAGGCCGTGTGTTCGAGCGATTTTACGTTATCAGGAGACATTATCTATGTCCTTTTCATCCATAATTGGTATCATAATTGGCAACGGCACTAAAGGGTGGTTCATTCATTTTCAAGCAGAGGTCCGTTGAATGGCCAAGAAGCTCTATGTGCGTTATGCCGAACCAGCCGATGAACAGGCGGTTTTTGATTTTTATTCCAGCAATGAACATGAATTTGTCGCCAAGCGCGAGCCGGAAGTCTGGCGCGAGCGTATTGCATCGGGCGCGGTCACGTTGATCGAAGACGAAGACGGCAAAATTGTTGCCTCTGCCATTTCCTATCCCGTGCTGGTCAAAAACGAACAGGGCGAAGACGTGCATAAATGGACGGAGCTGGGTTCTGTCCGCATCACGCAGGAAGGTCTCGGCCTTTTCAAAACACTCCTCAGCGCGCAGGTCATGCAGGCTTATATGATGGAGCCGCCGGAAGACCGCTTTGCGATTGAAATCATCGTCGGCAATCAACGGTCCAAAGCCGCATTTGAAAAA
>JAVEWI010000037.1:0-10110 GCA_034004625.1 Bdellovibrionales bacterium | reverse complement strand
TGCGCCGTTTTACGCCCTTTTGCAACAACCCCCGCCGCAGCAGCGAACGGGGGTTTTGTCATGCAGCACAATCCGCGTGCTGTGTAGTTATTCGCGCATGTCTCATGCGCACTTTATGCGCACATATGTCAATACGCACTTTATTCGCGCATGTCTCTCGCGAACTTTATTCGCGCATGTCTCTTTGCGTACGCTCCTTGCGCTCGTGGCGTTCCTGCGCTTCAAGGCTCAGGGTTGCAATCGGGCGCGCTTCCAGACGCTGCACAGAAATCGGCTCGCCCGTTTCTTCGCAATAGCCGTAGGAAGCATCTTCAATTTTTTCAAGCGCGCCATTGATCTTGGAGATCAGCTTGCGTTCACGGTCGCGCGTACGCAGTTCCAGCGCGTGGTCGGTTTCAGCAGAGGCGCGGTCGGCGATATCGGGCTTTTGCAGGTTGTCTTCCTGCATTTCCTTGATGGTTTCGGTGGATTCTTCCAAAAGCTCGGCACGCCATCTGAGCAATTTCTGGCGGAAATATTCCAGCATGACGGGATTCATGAATTTTTCTTTATCACCCGGCTTGTAATCGGGCGGCAGGATCGTAGAGGAAGTTTCAGGCAACGACGACATCAGGTGCATCCTTTAACCTTGGATATGTATAAAACTCGATCTTCGAGAGACTCAGACATTATAGTGCGTGTTGACACAGGAAACAACGCCCCCGCCGCATATTGGCACCCGCGAAGGCTCCGCATTTTGCAGAAAACAATGAATATTAGAGGATATGAAAAAGTAAGCGGAAAAAGCGCTTAACGGCGGCCGAACTTTGCAAGCTCCACCTGCACGCGCAGGTCGATTTCATCAAGCACGCTGTTCAGCACGGGATCAATCACGCCTTCGCGGTTGGATTTGAGCATGCGTTCCAGCTGGCCCAGCTGGCTCTGCGTCACGGTTCCGGTCAAAAGCCCCATGCGCAGCACATCCAGTTCGTCCAGCAATTGCAGCCCGCGTTTTTTGGCACGGCGTGCGGATTCTTCGGATGTCAGATCTTCGGTTTCCTGCAAAGACAGCAAGGCATCCAGCCGCGCAATAGACGATGCCCCCGAAGACCCGCTGGTGCCAGAGGTTTCTTCGGTATCGTCAATCAGTCCGCTGAAGGCTGTGCTGCCGGTGCTTTTGGCGCCGCCTGCTTTGCCGGGGCCTTTCGCGCCGCTGGTTTTATTGGGGCCGTCGATCTTCATATCTTTATATAAACAGTATTTTGCACCGAAACCAATCGGCAATATTTGCCGCCCGCTGCGGCATGAATGGCTTGCCCGGCCCCTGCACCGGTATTTTCCGCCCTGCGGAAATGCATTTTTTATATTTAAATACAATAACTTAAATGAGAACGCGGCAACTGGCACGGCTTTCGCAAGATGATCTGCGGGAAAAAGATACAAGATACATTGCTTATGAATTCGGGAAACAAAGTCATGAAAAACAGCTTCGCAAAGCTCAAGAAGGTTTCAAAAGGTCTCGGTACACTGGTTGCCGCCACCGCCTTGTCCGCTCTGGTTTTCACCGCCGACGCCGCCGCGCAAAAAGCCACCGCAGGCATGACGCGTATCAAGGACATTGTCGAATTCGAAGGCGTGCGCGACAACATGTTGATCGGCTACGGCCTTGTGGTCGGTTTGAACGGCACGGGCGACAGCCTGAACAACTCGCCTTTTACCGAGCAGAGCATCATCGGTATGCTGGATCGCCTTGGCGTCAACGTCCGCGATAACAAACTGAATACCAAAAACATTGCTGCCGTTATGGTGACCGCAACCCTGCCGCCCTTTACCAATCAGGGCGCGCGGATTGATGTCAGCATTTCCGCCCTTGGCGATTCAAAAAGCCTGCAGGGCGGTACCTTGCTGGTCACCCCGCTTTTGTCCGCCGATGGCCAGGTTTATGCCGTGGCGCAGGGCCCTGTTTCTATCGCCGGTTTTGCGGCCAAGGGTGATGCGGGTTCCGTCACGCAAAATATCCCGACCGCGGGCCGCATTTCCGCAGGTGCGATTATCGAACGTGAAATCCCCTTCACCATGGAAGCGCAAACCAGCACCCGCCTTGCCCTGCGCAATCCCGATTTCACCACGGCGCGCCGCATTGCCGCCGCCATCAACAGCCATCTGAAATTCCCTGCCGCCACCGCGCAAAACCCTGCGTCGGTCGAGGTTAAACTGCCCCCCGGATACAAAGCAGGCCTTGTCAACCTGCTGACCGACATCGAACAGCTGCGCATCGCGCCCGACCATGTTGCCCGCGTTGTGATTGATGAACGCAGCGGTGTGATCGTGATGGGCAAAGACGTGCGTATCTCTACCGTTGCACTGGCGCAGGGCAACCTTACCATCCGCATCACCGAAACGCCGCAGGTATCGCAGCCGAATGCCTTCTCCGAAGGTGGCGAAACCGTGGTTGTCCCCCGCACCGACGTGCAGGTTGAAGACAGCGGCGAAGGCAAACAACTGGCCGTCCTGCCCGAAGGTGTTTCCCTGCAGGAACTGGTGACCAACCTGAACGCCCTGGGCGTGGGCCCGCGCGACATCATCACCATCTTGCAGGCCATCAAAGCATCCGGCGCGCTGCAAGCTGAAATCGAGGTGATGTAATGACCGCCGGTATCATGCCCCAAAGCAGTTACGACGTGGCCATGGCCACCGCCAAATACGGCGAAGACATGGAAGCCAAACTGCCCAAGAACATCGAAAAAATCCGCGAAGCCGCGGCAGAATTCGAAGCCCTGTTCCTGAGCGAAATGATGAACCACATGTTTGCCGGCGTGGATGTTGACCCCATGTTTGGCGGCGGCAGCGGCGAGCAAATGTTCCGCGGCATGATGATACAGGAATACGGCAAAATGATGTCGCGCACGCACAACGGCATCGGCCTTGCCGACCATATTCAAAAAGCCATGATTGATATCCAGCAAAATCTGCAAACGGGAGAAACCGCATGAGCACCCCAAACCTGAACCAGAACGCCCCCGCCCTGTCCGCCGGCACGGCGCCTGTTTCCGCCCTGCGCAGCGATGTTTTGAACGTCCTTGCCGTGCTGGATGATTTCAGCGCCCTTTTGACCGCGGAAACCGCCGCGCTGAAACAAAAAGACTTCGCCGCCGTGGATGGATTGCAAGCGTCGAAACGCGATCTGGCTCGCCGTTACCACGATATGATTGTGGCCCTGTCGGCGCAGCCTGACGCCCTGTCCGGTGTGGATATGCCGCTGCGCGAACGCCTGGTGCGTACCCGCACAGAATTTACGCGTTTGTTGCAGGAAAACCTGACCGTTCTGGAAACTGTCAAGAAAAGCACCCAACGTCTGGTTGACCGTATTCTGGACGCCGCCCGCGCCAGCGTGACGGAAGATCGCCACCATGCCTATGCCAGCAGCGGCAAGGCAGAGGCTGCAAGATCCAGCAGCCTGTCGCTGAGCATTGATACCTCGCTTTAATTTTCCAGATCACCCCTTTCCCAACTGGTCTCCCACCAGTCCCTTGAAAAAGAAGCGCGGCGTGAATTCTTTCCCGTATTCATCCGATGTTTGTTTTCAGATAAGGCCGCTGTTTCCCGACAGCGGCCTTTTTCTTTTCCTGCTGCCATTTTTCACACGTCCAAAAACTTGGCACGCTTCCTGCAACGCTTGATGCGGAAGAATTTTTGAGGACACTTCTGTGACCGATATAAACAACATCACAAACCAGATCATCGCGCGGCAGCAAACGTCGTCGCAATCGTCTGTTTACGGGCAAAAATCGCCGACATTGTCGGATTTTGTCGGCATGTTGTTGTCGCCTCAGGGCGCATTGCCCGATACCGCTACCCTGCAAAACATGCCGGATAACCTGAAAGCCATGGCGGAAAAAATTGCCGCCATGCTGAACGGCACCGCCGCTGCAGACACAATCGCACTGCCTGCCACACAAACAGCCGCAGACGGCATGGCGCAAACCGCGCCCGCTGGCCTGACCAGCGACCTGTCTGCCGCACTGGCCGAAATCCTGCAATCCGCGCCCGCCGCCGCCAACGGCACCGAAGGCGACATTGATATGAACATGCTGGCCAGCATGATGAACAATATCGAACCCGGCGCAGATGGCACAGCCCCCGCAGCCGCAACCGTACCCGCCGGTGCGGATGAAATGTTGATGCTGCAAATGATACAGACGCGCCCGCAGGCCCAGAATGCGCAGACAAATGCACAGACAAATGCACAGGCAAACACCCTGGCGCCCGAAGCCGCCACCACACAAGCCAAAACACCCAGCACCCCCGTCGCACCACAGGCCGAGCAAAACCAGTCCGCCCCCCTGACGCAGCCCACGGCGCAAGCCAAGCCTGATACAGCGCTGCACACCCTGCTGGCCGCGCAGCAAAGCCCGGCAGGCGCAGGCATGAGCGGCTTTGATACATCCGCCGGATTTGGCGGGCAGCAAGGCCAGTTTGCCAGCAGCTTTGCCAATGGCGATATTTCTTTCTCCAGCCTGCAAACGGGCGGCACAACAAATGCGGCATTCACGCAATATCTGAATACCGGCAACACCCAGGCATTGCCCGCGCAGACCAGCCAGATGATTGCCATGCAAATCCAGCGCAACGCATCGGCAAAAATTGATACCTTTACCCTGCAGCTGGAACCCGCCGATCTGGGCCGCATGGATATTGAATTGAAATTCAACCATGACGGCAGCATGAAAGCGCATTTGACGGTAGAGCGTCCGGAAACGCTGAGCATGCTGCAAAAAGACGCAGCCTATCTGGAACGCGTGCTGCAACAATCGGGCCTGAATACTGACGGGCAATCCCTGAGCTTTGACCTGCGCCAGCAATCGCGCGGCGATGAAAGACGTGACATGCAAACCGGCGCCGCGCCCGCCCTGCATGGCCAGACCGGCGGCGTGGAAAGCAATGACAATAATAATAACGACGTCACCCTGCGCGGTTATATCGGCCCGCGCGGTGTGAACATCATGGTTTAAGAGCAGCAAAGGAGACGGCATATGAACGTCAACGGAACAACCAGCACAACCAATACAGCTTCATCGACAGCACAAACGCAGTTGAACACCGACTTTGACCAGTTCCTGCGCCTGCTGACAACGCAGCTGCAAAACCAGGACCCTCTGTCGCCCATGGACACCAATGAATTCACCAACCAGCTGGTGCAATTCTCGCAGGTCGAACAGCAGATCAAGACCAACGGCAATCTTGAAAACCTGCTCGCCATGCAGACACTGAACATGACGGCACTGGGCGTCAGCTTCATCGGAAAATTTGTTGAAGTCGATGGCGACACGTTCAGCGCCGAAGGCGGCCAAAATTCCACGCTGTCCTACTTCCTGCCCGCAGCAGCAAGCAGCGGCACGCTGACCATCAAAGACGCGGACGGCAAAGTTGTTCATTCTGCCGACATTGAAAAAACCGCTGGCAGACATGAACTTTCGTGGGATGGTATGGACAAGGACGGCAACCCCGTTGCCGCCGGAAAATACACAGTTACCGTCACTGCACTTGATAGCGAAAACAAATCTCTGAGCGTGCAGACATCTGTTCCCGGATACGTTACCGGGCTTGAATCCGCAGACAGCGGCGAGCTGATGATGGTGATCGACGGACAGAAAGTACCGCTGACCGGCGTGCGTAAAATTGCACTGTCTGCCAACGCATAATTGGCACACAGTTTGCAACTAAAAACACCAAGGGACTTTCGGGACTTTAAAATTCAAACAGCCGGAAAATTTTTCACAGCAAAATTTGCCGCCAGATAAACAAGACAAACAAGACAAACAAGACAAGCAGAACGATTTTAAAAGGAGACTAACATGAGTGTATTCGGTTCAATGTTCACTGCCGCTTCCGGCCTTAACGCGCAAAGCCAGTCGCTCGGCATGATTTCCAACAACATCGCCAACGTCAGCACCGTTGGATATAAACGCAACGACGCGGCATTCCAAAGCCTGGTCACCACGGAAAACATGACCACGCTTTACAGCCCCGGCGCGGTCAAGGCCGTGACCAACCAGCGCATCAGCCTGCAAGGCGCAATCCAGCAAAGCCAGTCGGCAACCGATCTTGCCATCACCGGCAACGGCATGTTTGTCGTACGCACGCCGGGCGGGACGGAGCCGCTGTTCACCCGCGCAGGTTCGTTCAGCGAAAACGTCAACGGTCTTTTGCAAAACAGCGCGGGTTATATCCTGCAAGGCTGGCCTTTGGATCAAAACGGCGCCATCATCGGCAGCCCCGGCAACATCGGCAGCCTTGTGCCCGTCGATGTCGCATTCCAGGGCGGGATCAGCCAGACAACCACGGCAGCTTCCTTCTCTGCCGCGCTGAACGCGAACCAACCCATCAGCACCGCTGCTGCGGATTTTTCGCGCACACTGACGTACTATGACAGCCTGGGCAATGCGCAGGACGTCAAGATCAACTTCAAGAAACTGCAATCTACCAATGGCAGCACTTTCGGCAACGTGGATCTGGGCGCGCAGGCGGGTAACTTCTCCCCCGGCACCGATACCTTTACCGTCAACGGTAACACCGTCACGCTGGATGGCAACGTCAACAAACTGCTGACCGACCTGAACGCGCTTGCCAACGTCTATGCCTATCTGGATGCCAATGGCCGGTTGAATATCGAAGAAACCGCAGGCGGCACACTGACCCTCGCGGATGGTGCGGGCACGCCCCTTGCCAACGGCACGCTCGGCGTTGCGGCAGGCGCCTATGCTGCCTCTGCCCCGCCTGCCACGCTGGCCGGTGCAGCCACGGTGAACACGCCCAACCCGAATGGCTGGTGGACCGTTGAATTCACAACCAGCACAGGCACGGTTGAAACCGGCGCGGTTAACTTTAACACCAACGGTTCGCTCAATGCCGCGGCAGACGCCAACGGGCAGATCAATATCGCCCTGGGCTGGAACCCGCCCGGTGCCGACCCGCTGGCCATCGACCTCGACCTTGCCGGTCTGCGTCAACAGTCCAGTGACTATACCGTGATTTCCACCACGCAAAACGGATCACCCCTCGGCTTTAAAACCGGCGTGTCGATCGGCAGCGATGGCGCAGTTACGGCACAGTTCAGCAACGGCTTGTCCCGCAAAGTCTATCAACTGGCGGTGGCGACCTTCCCCAACAGGAACGGATTGTCGGAATTGAACGGCAACGTTTACCGTGAATCCGATACCTCCGGCACCTTTAACCTGCTGACGGCAGGCACAGGAGGCGCGGGACTGATCAACGGCGGCGCACTGGAAGGATCCAACGTGGATCTGGCGGATGAATTCTCGAAAATGATCATCACCCAGCGCGCCTATTCCGCCAATACCAAGGTTATTACCACGGCGGATGAAATGTGGGCGGAACTGCTGCGTATCCGTTAACCAGAATAACGGCACCAGAAGGTTCCGTTAAGCCCTAGACGGTAAAGCCGGGGCAGAAGGCCCCGGCAGAACCATCTAAGACACTGAAAAAACTGCAAAAAATAAAAAAGAGGAGAATTTGGAAAAAAGCAGAACTGTAAACCATTCTTTAACGATTCTCGTGAGAAGATAGAAATATGATCACGGGAAGTAATCCCAAGGATCCACTTACATAGCATTAACCTAGGAAAGGAATATGCATCATGTCTAAAGACGTAACCCTTACAGCTGCACTCCGTACCAACCTTCTGTCTCTGCAAGGCACGCAGAAGCTGATGGACAGCACCCAGCTGCGCCTCGCGACCGGTAAAAAAGTCAACGGTGCTCTGGACAACGCCAACGCCTTCTTCGCTTCCCAGTCCCTGACCAACCGCGCGAATGACCTTTCCCGTCTTCTGGACGGTATGGGCCAGAGCATTCAGGTTCTGAAAGCTGCTGACGAAGGTATCAAATCCATCACCAGCTACCTCGAGCAGATGCAGGCCGTGGCGCAAGAAGCGCTCGATCAGGCAAACGCGGCTTCCGACGGTATCCCGGTGGATAACGTATCTCTGGCAGCCAGCTTTGACGAACTGAGAACGCAGCTCGATGGCGTTGCCGGTGACTCGGGCTATCGTGGTACCAACCTGCTTGACAGTGGCACGCTGGAAGTAACCTTCAACGAAGATTCTTCTTCTACTTTGACGGTAACCGGCGTGGACTTCTCCACCGGGGCAACTGGCCTGAACATCGGCGCCGCAGCCTTTGCTGCCGGTACCGCGGGCGACCCGGCCGATAAAGCAGTGGGTGTTGCAGCTATCGAAGCTTCTCTTACCGCGATCAAAGATGCTCTGACGGACGTACGTGCGCAGGCTCGTTCCTTTGGTACGAACCTGAACATCATCCAAACCCGTCAGGACTTCACGCAGAACCTGATCAACACGTTGAAAGAAGGCTCTGACAAACTGGTTCTGGCCGACAACAACGAAGAAGGTGCGAAACTGCTGGCGCTGCAAACGCAGCAACAGCTGGGTATCACCTCGCTGTCGATGGCTTCCCAGGCACAACAGGCCGTTCTGCGACTGTTCTAATCATCGCAGGATACAAACATACAAAGAGCGGCGGGGTTTTCCCCGCCGCTTCTTTTTTACGCAACCGCGCAGAGAGAATAATTTTTATCGGCATGGCAGGCTTTTTGCTTCTTTTTTAATGCTTTTATGCAATAATAAAACATACATAGCGGAAGAATTCCGTGTTTAATCCGGAGAGAATCTCATGGCCCTGATCATCGACCTAAAACCTGCCGAGCGCATTATTATCGGCACCGCCCTCATCACCAACGACGAAAACCGCACGCGCCTGCATATCGAAGGCGCCGCGCCGATTTTGCGTGAAAAAGACATCATGCGCGAACAGGAAGCAACATCGCCCTGCAAACGCATTTATTTCGGCATACAGTTGATGTATCTGTCCACCGAACCCAAAACGCTGCACGAAGCATATTTCGACCAGATCCGCAGCATTCAAAGCGCCGCGCCATCTACCGCGCCGTATTTCATGAAAATAAACGACTTCATTCTGAACGGGCAATATTACAAAGCGCTGAAAGAAGCACGCAATCTTATCGAATACGAAACGGAGCTGATGTCGAATGTCTAATAAAAACCCCTATAGCCAGGCAGCCGACGCCTATGGCAACACCGCCGCGGAAACAGACCAGCGCGCGCTTGAAGGCAAAATCCTTCTTAAATCCGCACGCCAGCTGGAAGAACTCGCCAAACGCCTCGCCGCTGCGGAGAAAATCCCGCTGGAAGACATTGGCGACACCATTGAATACAACCGCAAACTATGGATGGTCTTTGTCAACGACGCCATGAACGACGCGCACCCCCTGCCACAGGAAATCAAAAACAACATTGCATCGCTGGGCGTTTTTGTTTTCAAACGTTCCACCGAAATCCTGGTCGAAACCACACCGGAAAAAATTCAGGTGCTGATCGACATCAACCGCAACATCGCCGCGGGATTAATGAAACAAAACGCACAGGCAAAACCGGCCAGCGGCAACGAAAACCCGCCCGCCCCGCCGTCGGAGCCGACAGATCCTATTATTGCCTGACAACAGAGATTTATTTCCCGCGCTCCCGGCGCTTGCCGCACCGGCAACCCTGCGGCCAGTTCGCAACCAGGGGCGCCGCCACTAGGCCGTACCCGACACCAACGCAACCTCACCCGCGTTACACAGGGTGGATGCTCGCGTTATTCACGCGGTAAATCTATAAAATAAAAATGCACCGAAAAACCAAAAGCCGGCCTTGGAAAAGAGCCGGCTTTTATCTGCGCGATCGTTCAGGCAGCTTTAGACCATAACGGACTCCCCGCCGCCCACAGAGCCGCCGCCTGTATCCGCTGTTTGCACCACAGCGGGCGCAGACACAGCCGACGATACGGCAACCGATACAGATTGCGCCGCAATCTGTACATTCACCTGGGGTTCAGGGCGGGCAACAGACTGTGCCGCAGGCTCGGGCGCTGTTTGTTGGGGCGCCGGGGACTGGGTTTTTGGTGTTGCCGCTGCCTCCGCTGCTGCGTGCTGGCGTGCTGCCTTTTCCTGCGAAACCTCAAGACTTGCGGCCTGTTTAAAGGCGCGCATGTGGGCTTCGCTGGGATATTGGTTGACAACCTCGCCCGTCTCGCT
>JAVEWI010000036.1:0-10184 GCA_034004625.1 Bdellovibrionales bacterium | reverse complement strand
CTCTTCCGATCTTCCACCACGATCAATGTGGTGATTTTGCGGAAGGTATTTTTCAGGTCATTCATGACCGCCATGGCTTCGGCTACCAACATGTCGGGGGCCGCAGTGCGGGGGGTGCGGCTCATGATATCGCGTGCGGTTTTGGACGTGATGTTTTCCATCAGCAAATGACGGCGCAGGTCACCATCTGTAATCAGGCCGCTTAAAACGCCCGCGTCATCAACCAGCGCGATACAGCCAAAACCCTTGCCGCCGATAATATCAACGGCGTCGCGGATAGAAATATTTTCATGCGCAACCGGAAGGGCAGCATCGGTATGCATGATTTCGCTGACGCGCATCAATTGCTGGCCCAGTTTGCCGCCGGGGTGGTAAATTTTGAAATCCTTGGCGGTGAAGCTTTTACGCTCCAAAAGCGTGATGGCCAGTGCATCGCCCAGCGCCAGTGTCATCGTGGTCGATGTCGTGGGGGCAAGGCCGTTGGGGCAGGCTTCGGGGCAGGACGGCAGCAGCAGCGTCACGTCCGATTTGGTGCCCAGCGTGGATGCGCCGCCCGATGTAATGCCGATCAGCGGAATGGCGAAACGGCGGGTGTATTCGATAATGTCCAGAAGTTCGCGCGATTCACCCGAATTGGACAAGGCGAGCACAACGTCGCCGCGCACAATCATGCCCATGTCGCCATGGCTGGCTTCGGCAGGATGCACGAAAAACGCGGGCGTGCCGGTCGATGCTAGCGTGGCGGCGATTTTGCTGCCTACATGTCCGCTTTTGCCCATGCCGGTCACAATCACACGGCCTTCGGCGGCGGAAATGACTTCGATTGCCTGATTGAAACTGTCACCCAGACCTTCGGCCAGTTTGGACAGCGCGGCGGCTTCGGTTTCCAGTACGCGGCGGCCGCTGTCGATATTCTGGCTTTGGCCGCGCGGGGCGGAGGCTGCATTTTCGGGCATAGGGATGATCGCCATGGGGTTGATCCTGCTAAATCGTGTAACTGTTTCTTTTTATAGGCCGAAGTGGGGTGATCTTGAAGTCAAAACACGGAAATTTCTATCAAAATCGAATAATTATGGCAATTTTGAGAGAAAATGACAGAAAATTGACATAATGTGAAACCTGTGGAAAGATCGGAACCTCTTTTAAATTACGAATCAAATCCGGCTTCTCCAAATATCGCGCCCATTTTTTGGGGTGTTGCAGCAGCAGGTTTTCAGGAAACGACATGGCAAAAGCACCCGCCACCCTGTCCGGCACGCCGGAACAACAACGCAAATTTGTCATCAATTGCTGGAACGGCATGATGGATGATATTTACGATACCGTTGCGAAATATCCGGATGCCGTGCATTGGCGCGAACCTGATACCGGCAATACCGGCCTGACCTATGCCGCCGCGCATGGCAGCCATAAATACGATGTGGCTGTGTTTTTGCTGGGCGCGGGCGCGGATATTGATGCGCAAAATAACGCAGGCATGACAGCCCTGATGCTGGGCGCCGCAGGCGGGTCGGAGGCCTATATCGATTTATTTCTGGCGCGTGGCGCGGACGAAACCTTGCGCAACAAGGAAAACATGACAGCCGAAGAAATCGCCGTACATAAAGGTCGCCCGTCTGTCACGGATGAATTTGAAAAACACCGCCGCCGTGTGGTGCGCGATGCCGAAGAATCCGCGCGGTATCAAGCACAGCAAAAAGAAAAAGCATTCCACGAAGACGTCGCCGCCATTTGCAAAGGCGTACGTAAAGACATCGTTATCGCGCCGCCCGCCTCCATTAAAAAACGGGTGCAAACACCCAAAAACGGCGGTTAAACGGGGATTATCCGGTTTTTATTTTTCAGGAAGAATGGCTGAAAATATCTTCTTCTTCCCAGCCCGCGATGTCGAGCAGCGCACGGTAAGGCAGGAAGTTAAAGCAAGCCTGCGCCAGATCCATACGGCCTTCGCGCAGCAGAATTCTATCCAGCTCCACCCGCATGCGGTGCAAATACAAAACATCGGACGCGGCGTAATTCATTTGCTCCGGCGTCAGCGTATCGGCGCCCCAATCGGTGGTTTGTTGCTGCTTGTCCAGCTCTACGCCCAGCAAATCCTTGCACAGGGTTTTCAGGCTGTGATGCTGCGTAAAGGTACGCGCCATGCGGGATGCGATTTTAGTGCAATAAATCGGCGCAGTCACAACGCCCAGATATTTGTTCATCACGGCCACGTCAAAACGGGCGAAATGGAAAATCTTGGTGACGGCAGGGTCAGTCAGCAGTTTTTTCAGATTGGGGGCATCGTATTGCCCTGCTTTTAATTGTACCAGATGCGCGGTGCCGTCACCGGACGACAATTGCACCAGACACAGACGGTCGCGGTTGTGGCGCAGGCCGAGTGTTTCGGTATCAATGGCAACGCTGCTGCCGAAAGAAAGACCATCGGGCAGGTCGCCCACGTGCAGGGTAATGCTCATGCTAAAAATGCCCCAAAAACTAAAATACCGGGCTGATGCCCGGTATAATGGTGCCCAAGAGAAGACTCGAACTTCCACGGGTTGCCCCACAGGTACCTGAAACCTGCGCGTCTACCAATTCCGCCACTTGGGCGCGGATGAAGTAGACAAGGATATAGTGGAAATCTCGGGGCGTGTCAAATGCCTCTTTTAAAGACTTTTTACAGGCGGGGCTTGGGCGGGGGAAATGGCAGATTTTATAGGGAAAACGGCTTTTATGACGCAATTTTAATATTTTTCGCCTAAAGTTGGGAAAGGCTCAAACGGGCATGCCATCCGGGGGAAATAGATGGAAATACTGGTAATCGACCGCGAATCTCTGACCAACCAGCTCATCAGTTCAAAACTGGGGGCGAAGGGGCATCATGTGACGGCGGAGCCGAATAAAAATACGGCTTTCGAACTTTTGGCGGCCAAGCGGTTTGATTGCGTCATGATTGATCCCGCCCCTTTGAGCGAGGCGCGTCCCGTGATTATCGGCATATGGAAGGCGCTGAAGGGCGCCTATAAACCCTATCTCTTGCTGCTGTCCAAGGGCGCCACGACCGAAGACGCCATTTTGGCCGGCACCAACGATGTGTTGATCAAACCGCTGTCCAGTCAGGAACTGGACGAAAAAATCGGCAATGCATCGCGCATTCTGGACATTGGCCAGATGCTGGCACGCGAAGATAATGTGCATTCCACGGGCGGCATGATTGGCAAGGCCGCGTTCAACCAGCTTTTTTTATCCGCAACCGACCGTGCTTTTCGCTATGGCGAGCGCAGTTTGATAGTTTTTGTGACTTTGGTGAACCATGCGGCGTTGCAGGCTTCGGTAGCGCCTGCGGATTTTGGGGATGTGATGGAAACGCTGGCGCGGCAAATGACATTCATGCGGCGTCAGTCGGACGTGATCGGGCGGCTGGGTGATGATGATTTTGCGATTTTGCTGCAAAGGCCGCAGTACGAATCCGAACCCATCGACGCCATCAACCGTTTTGCCGAAGTGCTGGATAAATTTTGCGCGGATTATAAAGCGGGGCCGGTGAAGCCGGAAATCCACCTGCGCTTGATCGAGCTGCCGCAAGGCGCGCAGCATGCGGAACGTTTTGTGCCGCAATCCGCGGCAGCTGCAACAGCAACCGAAGTTTAACCGCGTAAATCTATATCGGGCGGCGCGGCGGTCTTGCCGGACGGGCTTTGTAAATCTATATGCCTTTTTCCCGTCTGTGCTATGCTGGCGCCGCTGCGACTGACCGTGAATTGAAAATACGCATTTAATAAAGGGCGAAAACATGACCTCTCTCGTCAATCCCGACATGCTGAACCTGATGCAGGATTTGCTGAAAACAGCCAAAGGTTTTGGCGCGACAGCGGCGGATGCGGTGCTGGCGGATTCAACATCCGTGGCTGTGGCGCGCCGTTTGGGCAAAGCGGAATCGCTCAGCCGCAGCGAAGAAGCCGAAGTGGGCTTGCGCGTTTTGGTGGGGCAGCGTCAGGCGATTGTTTCGTCGTCCGATAAATCCCCCGAAGCTCTGCGTTTGATGGCGGAGCGTGCTGTGGCCATGGCCCGCGCGGTGCCGGAAGACGCCTATGCCGGTATTGCCGATGCGGATCAATTGGCAACCAGCTTCCCCGAGCTTGATATGTATGACGATACGCAGATGTCGGTCGAACAGATGATTGATCTGGCTGACAAGGCGGAAGATGCCGCGCGCGCCGTTGCCGGCGTGACTAATTCCGAAGGCGCAGAATGCAGCACGGGCAGCGATGCGGTTTATTACGCCGCCAGTAACGGTTTTGCCCAAGGTTATGCGGGCAGCGGTTTCAGCCTGTCCGTATCCGTGATTGCCGGACGCGATATGGCGATGGAAACCGATTACGAATACGACAGCGTCACGTTTTTATCAGACTTGAAAGACGCCGCCGACATTGGCCGCGCGGCGGGCGAACGCGCTGTGGCCGCCGTCAACCCGCGCAAGGGTAAAACCAAACAGGTGCCGGTTGTTTTTGACCGCCGCGTATCGGGCGGCATGATCGGCTCCCTCGCCGGGGCGATTTCGGGCGGGGCGGTTGCGCGCGGCACAACGTTTTTGAAAGACAAAATGGGGCAGCAAATTTACGCGCCGGATATTCAGGTGGTGGACGACCCCTTCATGAAACGTGGCATGCGTTCCCACCCCTTTGATGCGGAGGGGATTGCCCCCACACGCCGCAATATCATTGAAAACGGCGTTTTGACGGGGTGGCTGCTTGATCTGGCCTCCGCCCGTCAGCTTGGTTTGCAAACCACGGGCAATGCGGCACGCGGCGCGTCTTCGCCGCCGTCACCGCGGGCGTCGAATTTTTATATGCTGCCCGGCCGGCTGAGCGTGGATGAACTGATTGCCGATATTAGCGAAGGTTTTTTCGTGACCCAGATGATGGGCAGCGGCGCCAATCCCGTGACGGGTGATTACAGCCGCGGCGCACGCGGGTTCTGGATTGAAAACGGCAAAATCGCCTATCCCGTCAGCGAAATGACGATTGCCGGCAATATCAAGGATATGTGGATGCGCCTGACCGCCGCCAATGATTTGGTGCATAAATACGGCGTCGATGCACCGACATTGCGCATCGAAGGCATGACGGTCGCGGGCGGTTAATCCGCGTCTTGATGTGCGGCAAAAACCGCACGCGCAGTATCAAAGCCATCCGGCAACTGCAGCGCGATATGTTGCAGCGCGCGGGCATAGGAAAACCCGAAGGCGGACGGATGTTTCATGCCTATGGCTGTGATGCCTTGCGGCAGGTTCGGGATATGCCAGCCCAGCTGCTTCCCTGCAACCAAAACGATATGCGGTTTTAAATTTTCCAGCACATGCGTAAAAGGTTCTTTTGCGGCATCCCACATTTCGGGTGTTGGGCGCATGCGTGCGGCGGGCAATAAATCCTGCACATAGTTATAAAATGCACAGGCCTGCCATGTTGCCAGATAGGTTTCGCGGGAGAGGGCTGTGCGTGATGCCGCACCCGCAATCAGACAGGCCAGCGTTTTGAAAAAACGCAGAGGCTTGGCCCCGATAGCATAATGGGTAAAGATCTTTTGTGTCAGCGCGCTGTCAAACTGGTCTTCCGGCTTTGGCGAATAATGCGATTCACCCAAAATCAGAATTTTAAACCCGCCAAATCCTGCAGCATTATAATCGCGTCCAACCCAAGGGTGGAAACGGACGGGACTTGGATACATGCTGAATATTCCGTTGCTTAAATACGGCCAAGCTCTGCGCCGCGCGGGCGGAATTGAATGACTACACCGAAATCCGCGGGCGGCGGTGATGCCTCGCGCGGGCGCGGGGGGATGATCAAACGGCTGCGCGATGTGTCTTCTTCGCGTGCGTCCAGCATGTCTTGCTTGTTGAACGTTTGCTCCACCATGCGGATGCTGATGTCGAGCGCCTTGGCATGGAACAGGCTCAGCCCCAGTTCCACCACGCCGCGTGAAGGGCGGGTATAGGTTTCACCGTCAAAACTGATATGCAGCACGCGAAAATAATTCGGCCGCGCCGTGCGTTCCGCCATTAAATAAAAACGGTCTTCATCCGCATGGTCGGGGCTTTGCGTCATTTCGTCTTCGCTGCGCAGCGCCTGCAATTCGGCAATCAATCTTTCGCCGCCTGCTTCCAGCCTGATATCGGCAAAGCCTGCGATGGCGCCGGTTTCGCTATCACAGTAATGCCACTGCAGACGGTTTTTCTCGCGCACTTCCGGTGCGCCCATCTTGGTCAGTAATTCATGCAGGTGATAGATCATGCGCGTTTTCCTTTTGTCATCTCTGGCTTCAGCCTAGATAAAAAAGGTTGATGAAAGGTTACGGCATTATTTGGGGTACTTAAGTATGTAAATGGCTAATTATTTTGCATAAACGCAAAATAAGGGGGTGTATTCCGGTCAAAACATGTTACGGTCGCAACCAGATTTCAAAAAATGAATCGGGAGAGCAAGAAATGAAAATTTCTAATCCGTTTAAGGCAATTGCCGAAAAATACCGTTCGTCATTGAAAAACAACCAGCGGCTTGCGCACCGCATTGGCAGCGGGCTGATCTGGGCCGGTTTTGCCAGCATGCTGGCGCTAAGCATTGCGACATCCGGCATTGCCGCGCCGACGCTTTTGGTATGGGGCGGCATTGGCGCTTCTGCCGCGACGCTTTTGGGCGGGCTGCAAGTGAAATATACGCTCAGCCTTTTTTACATTGCCGAACAGGAAGCGAAGCGAAAGTCCAATCCTGTTGTGCGGGTTTTTGAACCTGTGGCCGCGGGATTGAGCGCAAAAAAAGAAGCCGCCACGTCTTTTGTCCGCGCCGCACGTAACCGCATGACAGGTAAAACGCCGGATGCCGCCAATAACAACCAGCCGCCTGCGGCAACTCCTGCCAAAAAATCAAGCGGGCCCAAGGGCTGATGGCGCGGGGGATCTTTCCTGCATATAGCGCATAAGCAAAAACCCCCTGCCAGACAGCAGGGGGTTTTGTTTTGGTGAAGGTGTTTTTTTGTTATCAGGCCTCAACCTCGCGCAATACTTCGCGGAATTGTTCAAGGCACCAGTCGATTTCTGCACGGGTGATATTCAGCGGCGGGGCAAAACGTACAACCGTTTCATGCGTATCCTTGGACAGGATGCCGCGTGTCATCTGTTTTTCGCAAATTTTGCGGGCGGCGTTTTTTTCGGGGTCGAAATCCACACCGATCCAAAGGCCTTTGCCGCGCACTTCGCGGATCAGCGGGCTGTTAAGACCGCGCAGCTGCTGCATCATATAATCACCCAATTGGGCGCTGTTTTCGACCATGCCTTCTTCTTCCAGCACGCTGAGGGATTCAAGTCCCACAGCCGCCGCCAGCGGATTGCCGCCAAAGGTAGATCCATGGCTGCCCGGCTTGAACAGGCTGATAATGCCGCGTTTGCCGACAACGGCGGATACGGGCAGCAAACCGCCGCCCAGTGCTTTGCCAAGGATAACCATGTCGGGCAGGATATTGTCGTGCTGATAGCAAAACATTTTGCCGGTGCGGCCAAGGCCGGATTGCACTTCGTCCAGAACCAGAAGCACATTGTGCTTGTCGCAGAGCGCGCGCAGGTCACGCAGGAATCCTGCGGGCGGGGTTTTGATGCCGGCTTCGCCCTGAATAGGCTCCAGCAAGACGGCGGCTGTATTCGGCGTGATACTGGCTTCGATCGCGGCCAGATCGCCAAAGGGCACGGCGCGGAATCCCGGCGTGAAGGGGCCGAAATTTTTGCGGTAATCGGGTTCGGTTGAAAAACTGACAACCGTGGTGGTGCGCCCGTGGAAATTTCCTTCCGCCACAATAATTTCGGCGGCGTTATCGGGAATGCCTTTGACGGTATAACCCCAGAGCCTTGCGGCTTTGACCGCGGTTTCTACTGCTTCCGCCCCTGTATTCATGGGCAGCATCATGTCGAGGCCGGTCAGCTGCGCCAGTTTTTCGGCAAAGGGCGCCAGCATGTCGCTGTGATACGCGCGGGAACAAACGGCCAATTGTCCGGCCTGTTCGCGCAGACGCGATACAATACGCGGATGGGCATGGCCGCAACTGACGGCGCTATAGGCGCTCATCATATCCAGAAATTTTTTGCCTTCCTGATCCCACAAATATAAACCTTCGCCGCGGTGCAGCACGACGGGCAGGGGGTTATAATTCGGCGCAACGTATTTATTTTCATGCGCAATGGTCTGTTCGGACCGCGTTTGGGGGGTGCGTTTGCCGGTTAATCTGCGCAACAATGCGTTTAACATATGCCCTCTCTTGAATTGCCATTGGCCTCAAGTATAGTAAGCCAATACTATAACGAGTCGCCGCACATGCCATCATGACGGCGCTACGCGAGTATCAATCCCTATTGGAGAAAAAGCAATGCTCATCGGCTGCCCCAAGGAAATCAAAACCAAGGAATTCCGCGTTGGTCTGACCCCGACATCCGTGCGTGAATACATCCGCAACGGTCATCAGGTTGTGGTTGAAACCAATGCCGGCGCCGGCATTCAGGCTTCGGATGATGACTACATCCGCGCAGGTGCAAAAATTGTGAAAAGGGCAAAAGAAGTTTTCGACAGCGCCGATATGATCGTCAAGGTCAAGGAACCGCAGCCGTCCGAAACCGCGATGCTGCGCAAGGATCAAATTCTTTTTACCTATCTGCATCTGGCGGCTGATCCCGTACAGGCAAAAGGTTTGATCGACAGCGGCTGCGTGGCCATTGCCTATGAAACCGTAACGTCTGACCGCGGCGGTCTGCCGCTGCTGGCCCCGATGAGCGAGGTTGCAGGCCGTATGGGCGTGCATGTCGGCGCCTATCACCTGCATGCGGCCAATGGCGGCAGCGGTATTTTGATTGGCGGCGTCCCCGGCGTGAAAGCGGCCGAGGTTGTGGTTCTGGGCGGCGGTGTTGCCGGTACCCATGCGGCGAAAATGGCGGTGGGGATGGAAGCGCGCGTGACGATCCTTGAAAAATCGCTCGACCGTATTCGCCAATTGGAAGATCTTTTTGGCAACCGCGCCAATATCATTTATTCCACCCACGACAGTGTGGAGCAATATGTGACGCAGGCGGATCTGGTGATTGGCGCCGTGTTGATCCCGGGCGCTTTGGCACCCAAACTGGTGACGCGTGATTTGCTCAAAAAAATGCGCCCCAAATCGGTTATCGTGGATATTGCGATCGATCAGGGCGGCTGCGCGGAAACATCGCATGCCACCACGCATGACAATCCGACGTTTGAAGAAGAAGGCATTGTGCATTATTGTGTGGCGAATATGCCCGGTGCGGTGCCGCGTACATCGGCCTATGCGCTGAATAACGCGGTTTTGCCCTACGGCCTTGAAATCGCGAACAAGGGCTGGGCCAAGGCGCTGGCCGATAACAAACATCTCAGAAACGGTCTGACGGTGTGCCGCGGCAAAATTACCCATGCCGAAGTCGCCCGCGACCTGAAACTGGACTACGCAAAAGCAGAGGAGCAATTGGCAGCATGAATACCCCCTTTATGAAAGATTTCATGGACGGCGAAAAATCGCCCGAAGAAAAAGCAATGATGGCCGCAGAAGCAGCCGAAAGAAAACATGACGTCATGATGATTGACGCCGATGCTTATACCGACGAGGAAGCAGAGGAAGAAGACATAATGGGTTGCGACCTGCCCGCGGGCGGTTGCGGCGGTTGCGGTTGCCGCAGCTAAGGGCACAGCCCCCAATAAAAAACGCCGGTGTTTTTCACCGGCGTTTTTTTATGCGTAAGGCGCGCGTTATGCCGCCAGCGTTTTCATGTCGATGACGAAACGGTATTTGACATCGCCTTTTTGCATGCGGTCATAGGCGGTGTTGATATCCTGCACCGCGATGGTTTCCACATCCGATACAATGTTGTGTTCGGCGCAGAAATCCAGCATTTCCTGCGTTTCGGCAATGCCGCCGATCAGCGATCCGGCAATGCTCTTGCGCCCCATGATAAGGCCGAAAACATTGGGCGAGGGATGCGGATGGTCGGGCGCACCGACCAATGTCAAAGTGCCGTCACGTTTCAGCAGCGCGATAAAAGGATCAAGGCTATGCGGCGCGGCCACGGTATTCAGGATGAAATCGAAACTGCCGGTATGGGCATTCATTTCGGCTTCGTTTTTGGATACGACGACTTCGTGTGCGCCAAGGCG
>JAVEWI010000035.1:0-10231 GCA_034004625.1 Bdellovibrionales bacterium | reverse complement strand
CTGCCCGGCTTTAATGTCGAGCATGAGGACGGCGAGGAAATTTTCAAACTTGCCCGTACGCTGGCCCTGGAATACCTGCAAATGGATGATGAGAATCCGGATAACATAGTTTTTGATTTCGAGGTTGTACAATGAGCACAGGCATCCCACGCACCCACCACGAAGTTGTTCGCGCCGCGCGTGACCTTGGCTATCAATACGACCATACGTCCGGTGGCCACGTGTTTTACACCAAAGAAACCCCCGATGCGAAACTGGGGCAGGAAAAACGCCTGGTTATCCCGACCGACATCAAAACCGAAAAAACCCTGCGCAACATTTTGGGCGGCATGGGCTATTTCTCTGCTAATGGATTGAACAAAAGCGGCCAGCCCAAGCGCGATAAAGTAGATCCCGCCGTGGAACAGGCGCAGCAGGAACGCAAAATGCAATCGCGTTTTGTGGCCGAAACCCGCGCGTGGAAACAAACGATGCGCCAGCATTTCCGCCATGCGGATCTGGTCCCGCATCCGGGCGCCGCACCGCAACCGCAAAGCTTTGTCGTTGCCTATGCCCAGCCCAAAGGCCTGAAGCACTAAGCCTGAGCGGGCATTTCCACCAAGCGCCAAGCGAGAAACTCAATTGAGCCTGAGCGAAGATTTCAAAGAAAATTGCAGCCGCTACCGTTTTCACAAAAACGGTGAATGGACGCTTGAAACCCGCATCACCACGAATGCGAGCACGATTTATCATGTGTATGATTTTCTGGGCCGCACGATGGTGAGCCAATCTGCAAGCACAGGCAGCAGCGCGCAAGTCACGCCGTTTTCCCAGCTGGACCGCGAATCGCTTGAATTCATGCATGCCAAGCTGACGGAACTGGGCGGCAAACCGCCTGCCCTGCCGGAAATCGAAACTGAAAAAGCCCGCCCCGGCCTGTCCAAACCCCGCGCAGCCTGATTTTTCATTTAAAATCATTGATTTATCGCCTGCGCCCGCAGGCGCCTGTGGATTATTCACTGGACTTTGCCTGCCAATCCCTTATGATGACCCCGTTTCCCAAAACGATTGAAAATTTTCAGTCGTCGCCGCTTTTCCCAAGTGGCGCGTGCGTGTGAACTATATCCGCCGTTTGGACCCATTTTTAACAAGGAGACAATGACATGGCAGCCTATCCCCTGATGCCCAAAGCGACCGCTTCGTGGCTGGTCGACAATACCACCCTGACGTTTGACCAGATCGCGGAATTCTGCGGCCTGCACCCTTTGGAAGTGCAAGCGCTGGCCGATGGTGAAGTCAACGCCGGCATCATGGGCGCAAACCCCGTCCTGAATGGCGAGCTGACCGCCGAAGAAATCGCCCGCTGCGAAAAAAACACCACGACCAAGCTGAAAATGCTGAAAACGGATCTGCCCAAGCCGCGCGCACGCGCCAAAGGCCCCCGTTATACGCCCGTCACCAAACGCGCGGAAAAACCCAATGCGATTGCATACCTGCTGAAACGCTACCCTGAACTGGCGGATGTGCAGATTGCAAAACTGATCGGATCCACCAAGCCGACGGTTGAATCCATCCGCAACAAAACCCACCCGCTGTTCACCACGCTGAAGCCGACGGACCCGCTGTCTATCGGTCTTTGCAATGGCGAAGAGCTGGAAAAAGCCGTCCGCCGTGCCCAGCGCCGCGTACAGCGCGAAGCCAAAGCCGCAGGCAAACCCATCCCGACCTTTGGCGCACCTGCCGATGAATTGATCGCCGATGAAACACCGGCAGCCCCGGCCGTGCAGCAAGCACCGCTGGAAACCGCCGACAACAAAACCCCGGCACTGGATGACCTGGACGATCTGGGTCTGGACGATGACGAAGACAGCCGCGCAAACGGTTAATCCGGCGCCGCACTAAAAAAGCGGATCAAATTTCGCCGCAACAAAAAAGCCCCCGAACGTTTCGGGGGCTTTTTTTATACGACACCGGCAAGCAAGGCCGCATAACAGCCTTAATGCGCAGCATCGCCCATAAGTCGTTCAATACGCTCTTTGACGTGAAGCTTTTGCTCCTTGAGCCTGCGGATCTGCGCTTCGTCACGGGCGGCGTGTTTCAATTCGCTGCGCAGTTGATGATCCAGATGTTCGTGTTTTTTTTGCAGCGCGGAAAGGTGAGCAGTAGCCATAGATATCTTCTCCTTCAATGTCAGGAAAAACGTCTCGTCGATTGTTCCTTTCATCATAGCAGCAGAAGCTTGCGAAAAGCTTAACGCGGCAAAATCCCGCATTCACGAAGGAAATCTTTGATTTCTTTGGCGGTTTCAAGAGGTTTTTCCAGCGGCAACATATGCCCCGCTTCGGCCACAATCGCCAAAGACCCTTGCGGCAGCAAATCGCACAGCGTTTGTGCGCCCGACATAGGCGTCATGATATCCGCCTCGCCCGTCAAAACCAGCACGGGCTTTTGCACCTGTGCCGCCGCAGCGCCGCCATTTTGATAGGCATCACAGGCCGCAAGATCGCATCCAATCGCCGCTGACGGCACTTCGGCCATATAGCCAATCAAAAGATTGCGCAGCGCTTCTGCCTGCGGGTGATAACGGAATACGCCCCATTTCGCCACCTGTGCACCGGCAGCGGCGGGATCGTCCTGCGCTGTTTGCAGCAAATCAGGATTGACCGGCATAGCCGCACCCGCCCCCGTCAACACGGCCGCGCGCACGCGCGCATGCGCCGCTGCTTCGAGTACCGCCAGCGACCCCATGGAATGCCCGAGCAAAACAACATCATATTCCGCCGGCAGGTCGTCGAGCTGGCCGCGCAGCCATAACGCCATAGCTGCTATATTTTCAAGCAACGATTCATTTTTACGCACATCATGCCCCGGCAGCGTCACTGCCTTGAAGGCCACATCTGTCATATGCGGAGCCAGCGCGCCATAAAAACCGCCCTGAAGCCCTGCCCCGTGAAGTGCCATGATAAGAACACGTTTTGTCATGCCACACAGCATAAAGCAGGACGGGGCGGGAGGAAACAGGCATCAAAAAAAACCGCCCTCGAAAGGGCGGGTGAAAGAATCACGAGGAGGCACAGATGAAGGTCAAACTTCAGAATTCCGTAGGAGCAAATTCGAAAAGGGTAAAGAATGTGTTCCTAGTTTCAGAATACACCCGCCGCCGTTAAATAAAGATTAACGGCGTTAAGTGCCCAATTCATGATTTATTAATAATTATACAAGCTTTTGAATTAGCTGGATTTTTCGTCTTTTTCAGGCGCTGCAGCACCCTTGGCCGCCGAGGATTTGCGGCGGCGGCGCGGGCGGCGTTTTACCTTTTCACCGGCCGGTTTCAAGCGAGTCGCCTTCAATTCTTTCGCTTCTTCCAAAATGGGATAGGCGATCAGCGAGATATAGCTGTTGATGCGGCGGAAGTCGCGCAGGATGTCGAGGTGCAGGCTGGATGTGGCCAGCGTTTCAGCCACGCCTTCGCGCAGACGTTTAAAATGGCTTTCGGATGCAACCATTTCCTGATTGCGCAGCACGGCTTTTTCTTCAAACAACTGGCGCGCCATTTTGACATCGCTGGTCATGAATACGTTTTGCGCCAATGCCATGCTGTCCATCACCTTGGCATGCAAACCGGAAATTTCGGCAAAGCCGGGACGGGAGAAATTGTCCTGGTTGCGGATTTTTTTCATCGCCAGTTCCATCAGGCTTTTGTCGATAATATCGCCGATATGTTCAAGGTTGGTAGAGAAGGTCAAAATCTGCATATAGCGGCGGCTGTCGCGCTTATCCAGCGGCTGGTTGGACAGGCGCGCCAGATAGGTTTTGATGGATTCATAAAGGCTGTCCACGATCGCTTCCTGATCGCGGATCGACTGCACCAGGCGCATATTGTTGGAACGCAGCGCTTCGAGCGTGTCGCGCATCATGCCCTGGATAATATCCGATACGCGCAAGGTTTCGCGCGCCACGCAAGCCAGCGCCGCCGCAGGCGTTGAAATCGCGGTCGGGTCAAGATAACGCGGCAGGCTTTCGTCTTCTTCGCGCGGACGGTCGGGCAAAATCTTTTCCGACAAACGCGTCAGGGGGCCAATAAACGGAATAAACAATATAGCCAGCGCAAGGTTGAACGCCGTGTGGAAGTTCACCAATTGACGTGCAGGATCAGCATCGATTTCGGCAATGAACATTTCCACCTGCGGCAACAAAGGCACGCAAATCAGAACGCCCACCGTGCGGATCATCAGGTTGCCCAGCGGTACGCGGCGGCCCGCTGGGATGTCGCGCAGCGTCATGATAACCGGCGCAATCGCACCGCCGATATTCGCGCCCAGAACCAGCGCAAAACCCAGATGCAGCGGAATAGTGCCCACGGCCACAAACGACATGAAAATAAGGATCATGCCAAGGCTGGAATGCACAACCCAGGTCAAGAGTGCCGCCAGCAAAATCGCCAGCACCATCTGGCTTGCCAGCGGTTCAACCATCAACTGCACGACTTCGGATTGACCAAGCGGCGCGGCAACGCCTTTAATCATGCTCAGCGAAATCAGGATAAGACCAAGACCGATCAAGCTGCGGCCCACGTGTTTATACTGGCTTTCCTGCATCGCCTTGTTAATGACATAGCCGGAAATCAGCAAAAGAGGCAAAAGCCAGCCCAGATCGCGCGAGAGCAACTGCGCCGCAAGCGTGGTGCCCACATCCGCGCCCAGCATCACGGCAAGCGCGCCCGAAATGGTGACAATATTACGCGCGGCGAAAGAGCTGACAATCAAACTGGCGGCGGTCGATGATTGCAACAAGGCCGCAACGCCAACCCCCACGCCAAAAGCCTTGAACCTGTTGCTGGTCGAATGCGAAATCACACGGCGCAGCGATGCGCCAAAAGCACGGTTAAGCCCCGTGCTGACCATGCTGACACCCCACAGAAGCAGGCACACGCCCCCCACGATGTGCAAAAGCACTTCGCTGGCGTTCATTCCGGTTCCTGTAACATCGGCGGGAGTCATATCATCTTTCTATCGTTTGCCAGCTAGGGGCTTTAAAAATGTGCATGCCGCGCCGCCCTTGATACAGGGGCCGGCGCGACACTTTTCTCTATTTTCCGCGTTGATACGCTGTTCTTGGTTTTACGCGCGGGTGGCGTCTGTCAGGGCAAAGGCAAAGTCCGTTAATGGACAGCAGCCCAAACCTTTCTTTTCGCGGCCAGCATAATGCCGGCGAAAACAAACAGGAACAGCATCACTTTTACGCCCATGCGCTTGCGCGCTTCCATGTGCGGTTCGCCCGCCCATGCCAGGAATTGCGTCAGATCGCGGGCCATCTGGTGAACCGTTGCGTCCGTACCATCGGCAAAGGTCACGCCACCTTCAACCAGCGGCGGCGCCATGGCGATCATGTGGCCGGGGAAATAAGTATTCCAGTACATGCCCGTGGGCACTTCAATCGCTTCGCCGGTTTTTTCATCCACAGCGGGGGCGTTGGTATAACCGGTCAGCAGGGCATGAATATAGTCTTCATGCTTGTGGCGTGCCTTGACCACCAAAGACAGGTCAGGCGGCAAAGCGCCACCATTGGCCGCGCGGGCGGCCTTGTCATTGGCAAAAGGCCCCTTGAAGCGGTCGGACGGGCGCGCGGCGCGTTCGAACATTTCACCTTCGTCATCCGGGCCGTCAATCACGGTGTATTCGGCAGAGATCGCTTTGATTTCATCCGCGTTGTAGCCGATACCGGCCAGATCGCGATAAGCCAAAAGCTTCATGCCGTGGCAGGCCGCGCAGACTTCTTTGTACACCTGATAACCGCGCTGCAATGCGCCTTTATCATAGGTGCCAAAAATGCCCTGATGCGGCCAATGCTGTTTCGGCGGCGCGACACCTTCGGCTGAAAAAGCCGGAGCGGAGAAAGCCACCAAGGCAGCCAGAACAAGCGGGAGGGATTTTTTATACATGGTTATCATTTCCCTTTGGAAGCACTGCAAGAATCTTCATGAATGCTGTTCGGCAGCGGCAAGGTTTTTTCCTTGCGGCTGAGATACGGCAGGATCACGAGGAAATGCGCGAAGTAATAAACCGTGGCGATCTGTCCCGCAATCACAGGCCAGCCTTCCGGCAATTGCGCGCCGGTATAGCCAAGCACGAGGAAGGAGACCAGCAGAACCAGCAGGCATTTTTTGTAGATCGGGCGGTAACGCGCCGATTTGACGGGAGAGCTATCCAGCCACGGCAAAACCACCAGCAGCAGGATCGAGCCGAACATCGCCAGAACGCCTTGCAACGCCGCGGGGATAATCACGACTTTCAGATAAGCCGCAGCCGAGGGGTTTTCGAGATCAGCCGTGACCAAAGCCAGCAGCGTGATCGTGACCAAAACCGCCAAAAGCGCGCCCAGAGCCTTGAAAGCCAGATTGCGTTTTTTGACATCGCCTTTGAAGAAAACATAAGCCGCCGGGAAACCCGCCACCAGACCACCCATCGCCAGCAGCGACAGGATGACAGTGAAGTCAAAAACGAAGGATTTCAAAATCGCATAGAAAGGCAGGAAGTACCATTCCGGCACGATGTGCGGCGGCGTAACCATCGAATCATAAGATTTGAAGTGGTCAAATTCAGTCAGGGCCAAAGGCGCGAAGAAAACCGTACCCAGATAGACGATCAGGAACACAACCACCGCAAAACCGTCTTTGGACGTGAAATAGGGGTGGAACGGCAACGTATCTTTTTCCGATTTGGGTTCGATACCGGCAGGGTTGTTGGAACCCGTAATGTGCAGCGCCCAGACGTGAATAAAAACAACCCCCAGCAAAACGAAAGGCAGCAGGAAGTGCAGGGCAAAGAAACGGTTCAGCGTCGGGTTATCGACCGAGAAGCCGCCCCAAAGCCATGTGACAATGCCGTCACCGACCAGAGGGAATTTCGCAAACAGGCTGGTAATAACCGTCACGCCCCAACCGGACATCTGGCTCCACGGCAAGGCATAGCCCATGAAAGCCGTCGCCATCATCAAAAGGAAAATCACAACGCCGATGATCCACAGAAGTTCGCGCGGTTTTTTATAAGAACCGAAATAAAGCCCGCGCATGATGTGAATATAAACGGCAATAAAGAAGAAGGACGCGCCGTTCATGTGAATATAACGGAGCAACCAGCCATAATTCACGTCGCGCATAATACGCTCGACACTGTCAAACGCCATGGAAGTATGCGGCGTGTAATTCATGGCAAGAACAATGCCGGACACGATCATGATGATCAGCATCAGCATCGCCATGCCGCCAAAGCTCCAGAAATAATTGGCGTTTTTCGGCATCGGGAATACGCCGTATTCCTTGATCAGCATGGTGAAAACCGGCAGGCGTTCATCAATCCACTGAACAACGGGGTTTTTGAATTTTTCTGTCTGTGCGGGACGTGACATATATTGTGCTTTCTGTGCAGTTGCTTTCTGTGCCGGGGTTTAGCGTTCCGGCAACGTCGAGCGCGGGCTTAACCGATGCGGATCAGGCTGTCGGAAACGAATTCATACGGCGGAACCGCCAGGTTGGTCGGCGCGGGGCCTTTGCGGATACGGCCCGACTTGTCGTAGTGCGAACCGTGGCAGGGGCAGAACCAGCCGTTATAATCACCTTTTACATCCGTGACTTTGCTGCCCATGGGAATGCAGCCAAGGTGGGTGCACACACCCAGCAGCACAAGCCATTCGTCATGGCCGGCTTTGACGCGCGACTGGTCGCTTTGCGGGTCGCGCAGGTCTTGCCACGGCTCGGCACGGACTTCGCTGATTTCTTCGGCGCTGCGGCGGTGAACAAAAACAGGCTTGCCGCGCCAGACAACCGTAATGGTTTGGCCGGGCTGCACACTGCTGACATTGATTTCAGTCGAAGCAAGCGCGAGGGTATCAGCCGCAGGATTCATGCTGTCCACCAAAGGCCATACCGCGCTGCCCGCAGCAACGGCGCCCATGGCGCCCGCCGTCAGGTACAAAAAGTCGCGGCGGGTTTCGCCTGCGGGCTGATGCTTTTTATTCGAGTCCATTGTTATTCTTCCTTTTTTCTGGACTTACATCCTGAGTAAGGTCATGCTGAAAAAACGTGTCAGGCGGGTATCTTCCGGCGACCGTCCGGCAAGAAACCGGACGAGAAAAATCGGCGCGGAGAGAGAAGCCCAACACCGCTTTCCGCAGATACTACCCTAATCAAAAAGCAAAATAAACGACCCCGAGTTAAAAAATTAGGTTCTTATGGATAACGCAGCCACCAGTAAAAGTTTTATTCCTCAGACGGATGGGCAGGCACTGGATTTCATAAAAATCTGCGCTGCGGTATTTATGGTAATTGACCATATCAATACCAGCCTGCTCGGCAGTACGCAGCCGGCCATGTTCCTGCTCGGCCGTGCTGTTTTCCCCCTGTTTTGCTATGCATTGGCTATGAACCTTTTCCGGGTCGGGCCGGAAAAAATGCCCCGTTACGCGATACGGCGCATTGCCCCGCGCCTGCTGATACTGGCTGTTATCACCGAACCCATCGCACAGTTAAGCCGTGATATTGGCCCGATGGGCAATGTGCTTTTCACATTGGGCTTCGGCGCCCTTGTGGCAGGACTGACCTGCCGGCTCAAGGATTGGCATATCGCTGCGCTCTGCCTTCTGTCGCTTTTGCCGCTTTATTTTATGCCCTTGATCGAATTTTCAACCGCAGGTGTCATGCTGCCCGCCGCGTTCCTGCTGGTTTTGCGCGGGCGGAAAATTGGCTATGCCTGCGTTTTCATGTTGCTGGCCTGTATCAACCTGCCCGTCATCGGCAATATTACCGAGGCCGTGACATCGCAAGATATCATGGGCATTACCCTGACCGCAGCAGCCACGATCATCACCCCGATTGCGCTGATCCGCTACGCCGCGAGCCAGCCGCAAACAGGGCGTTACCTGCCCAAATATTTCCTGCATGTTTTCTATCCGCTGCATCTGGCGATTATCGGCATTGTCCATTACTGGATAACAACGGCAGGAAACTGACCTGCCATGATCTATCTCATCTACCTGATCATTCTGCTGGCGGTTTTTTGTTACCGCTATATTCCGGCCAGCGGGCGCAACATGTCCCGCAAGCTGGATGCGCAAGGCCGCACGTATTATCTGCGCATGCAGCCCCTTGGTAAAAGCAAGCAGTCTTACCAGATACAGCTGGGGCTTCCCCTGGAAGAGAAAATCTATTTCAGCATCGGCCCCGAAGGTAAAATCGCAAGGCTCCTTAAAGCCATGGGCGTCGCCACTGAATACCAAACGGGCGACAGCACATTCGATAAAAAGTTTTTATTTACAAGCGATGACCCGGCGTTGTTTGAAGACATCATGCGCAAGCCGGAAATGCGCACGGCAATAGAAATCCTGCGTAAAAGCCATGCTACCTTCCGCTTGCGCGCTTTTGGCACACGCATCTGGATCGAAGTCCGCAATGTCAAGGCCTCCTGGCTGGATAAAAACCAGGAAACAGTTCTGGCCCAACTGTGGGAAACAGCGCAAATCGTAACGCAGCATACCCGCATGAGCGCGCAGGAAACCCGCGTGCCCAGCTTTGCCCAGCGCACCATCATATTTATGTTTTTGCATCTGGCGTTTTTGATTTGCGGGATTGCAGGTTTTATTGCCCATGGCATAGGATCTGTCGAAATCATCAGCATGAAAAACTTCTTGTTTGCCGCGCTCGCGCTGGTACCGCTGGCGATAGGACTTTGGATCTCATTCATGACTTTGTGGCTGGGGCGCAGCATGTGGAAAATCATCGCCCTTGCGGATTTTATCTTGATCGGAATTGCGGGACTTGTATTCCTGATGCCCATCGCCGCGATAGAGGCCAACCGCCGCCTGCCGCAACCGCCGCCTACGGTTTACAGCCAGACACTCGCGCAAAAAACCTGCACACTGCATTGCAAACGCAAGCAAGGCAAAAGTTCGACCACACGGGACTATCCATTGTCTGCCACCGATTGCCAGCCGCAGCGCCGCGCACAAAAACGGGCACAGCTGGTGCAGCAAGACAGGATTTGCCAAAGCAGCGCCAATTTTAAATTCAACCTGACGTTCAATCCGTGGATGCCCGGCATGACAACCCCCTACCGTCTGCAAGCATCGCAGCCACAATTCGACGGCGGCGAACGCGGCACTGTTTTCTATTTCCCGCTTAACCCCGGCGCGCTCGGCCATGCCTGGATTGATACCGATACGATCAGCCCCGTGCCGCCCGCAGAAAACCCCTTGTAAC
>JAVEWI010000034.1:0-10349 GCA_034004625.1 Bdellovibrionales bacterium | reverse complement strand
CTGATTTGCTGATTGCCGACGAACCGACCACAGCGGTTGATGTCACGGTGCAGGCGCAGCTTTTGAAACTGCAGATGGAATTGCAGAAAAAAATGGGTATGGCGATTTTGCTGATTACCCATGATTTATCCGTGGTGCGCAAGGTCGCTAACCGCGTCGCGGTGATGTACCGCGGCTCTTTGGTGGAAATGGCGGAAACGAAAACGTTGTTTGAAATGCCGCAGCACGAATATACCCGCATGCTTTTGGGCGCGCAGCCCAAAGGCCAGCCCAATCCGGTGAATGAAAACGCGCATCCAATTGTGCAGGCTCAGGATTTAAAGGTCTGGTTCCCCGTTAAAAAAGGCGTGTTTCAACGCGTGGTTGACCATGTCAAAGCCGTGGATGGTGTCGATATCACCATTCGCCGCGGGCAGACATTGGGCGTTGTGGGGGAATCCGGATCAGGCAAGACAACGCTGGGGCTGGCTATTTTGCGCCTGCTGCGCAGCGAAGGCAGCGTGATGTTCAACGGGCGCTTGATGTCCGATATGTCATCCGGCGAATTGCGTGAATTGCGCCGTGATATGCAGGTGGTTTTTCAGGATCCTTACGGCTCTCTCTCCCCGCGTTTGGGGGTGGAGCAGATTGTAAGCGAAGGGCTGGAAGTCCATTTCAAAGACCTTTCGCGCAGCGAGCGTGAAGACCGCGTGGTGCAGGCCTTGCGCGAAGTGGGGCTGGATCCCGATGTGCGTTCCCGTTATCCGCATGAATTTTCGGGTGGGCAGCGCCAGCGTATCGCCATTGCCCGCGCCATGGTGCTGAACCCCAAATTTGTTATTTTGGATGAACCCACATCCGCGCTTGATATGTCGGTGCAGGCGCAGATTGTGGATTTGCTGCGCGGGCTGCAGGAAAAACACGGCCTTGCCTATATGTTCATCAGCCACGATTTGCGTGTGGTGCGTGCCATGTCGCATGATGTGATGGTGATGCGCGGCGGCGTGGTGGTGGAAAAAGGCCCAACGGCGCAGATTTTTGAAAACCCACAGGAAGATTATACCCGCGCGCTGATTGCGGCGGCGATGAATATCGAAGTCGTCAATGCGGCATAGTCCGTAAAGGGATATATAAAAAAGGCGGGATGTTTTCCCGCCTTTTTTGTTTTTATGCCGCCTGTTTTTGTTCTTGCGGCGGATTTTTGAACTGTTCCAGCAGTTTTTGTTTTTCCTGTTCTGCCTTGTGCACGTTGCCTTCTTTCACGTGGCCGTAACCTCGGATTTGTTCGGGCAGGCGTGCAATATCCACCAATGTGGCGTAATTGGCGGCAGTCAATTGCGGCAGCAGTTCTATCAGCGTTGATTGGTATTCCGCAATCATGCGGCGTTCCATTTTACGCTCCGCCGTATATCCGAAAATGTCCAGCGGCGTGCCGCGCAGGCCTTTGAATTTGGCGAGCAGGCCAAAAGCCTTGAGCATCCACGGGCCGAATTCCATTTTCTTCAGCTTGCCGGTTTCCGCATCGCGGCGGGCCAGCAGGGGCGGGGCAAGGTTAAAGGTCAGTTTGATATCGCCTTCAAACGTGTTTTTAACTTGCGCGAGGAAGGCGCCGTCTGTGTACAAACGCGCGACTTCGTATTCGTCTTTATAGGCCATCAGTTTGTACAGGTATTTTGCAGCGGCTTCGGTCAAATCGCCGGCCTTGCCGTGCAGGCGGATATCCGCATCGCGGATTTGCGTGATGAATCTTTCGTATTTTGCAGCGTAAGACGTGCTTTGGTAACCGACCAGAGATTCCACGCGGCGGGTAATGATTTCGTCCAGCGATTGCGACACGCGGCGGTGCGCGGTGGCGGCGTCGTTGCCCGTTTTGGGCAGAGCGATTTCGATGGTTTTTTCAAGGTTCCATGCCGCGCGGCGACCCCAGATAAAGGCTTTCTGGTTCATCTTGACCGATGCGCCGTTTAGCTCGATCGCCTGCATAATCGCATCCTGCGCCACGGGGATGCTGCCCATTTGATAGGCATAGCCCAGCATGAACATATTCGTAGCGATGGAATTACCCAAAAGCGCCGTGGCAATGGCGGAGGCATCCAGCGTGCGCAGGTTGTCTTCGCCGGTCAGGCCTTTCAGACGGTCGATGATGGATGTCACCGGAATATCCCAATTCGGATTTTTGGTGAATTCACCGGTTTGCAGTTTTTGCGTATTCAAAAACACCTTGGTGGCGCCAATGCCTGCGCCCATCGGGCGGATCTTGGACAGGCAATCGCCATCGGCGGTAACCAACAGGTCGCAGCCGATAATGGCGGTTGCGCTTGCGGTGCCGATACGCACGGTATGGATATCATCCGTTTTGCGCGCAAGGCGGATGTGGCTGGTTACTGCGCCGCCTTTTTGCGCAAGACCGGTTTGGTCCATGGTGGTGACGCCTTTGCCTTCGATATGCGCCGCCATGGCAAGGATGGCGCCAATCGTGACAACACCCGTGCCGCCGATGCCGGTTACCAGAACGGATGCCGGTTCGGACAAATCGCCGTAATCCGGTTCGGGCATGGCGTTGAAAAAGCTTTCGATGCCGTCGTCAACCGCCGCAGCCGAAGGTTTTTTCAAACCGCCGCCGGTGATGGTGACAAAACTGGGGCAGAAGCCTTTGACGCAGGAATAATCCTTGTTGCAGGTGGATTGGTCGATCTGGCGTTTGCGTCCGAATTCGGTTTCCATCGGCGCGATGGAAACGCAATTGGACTGCACGCCACAATCGCCGCATCCTTCGCAGACGCGTTCGTTGATGATGACGCGTTTTGCGGGATCTTCCATCAAGCCGCGTTTGCGGCGGCGGCGTTTTTCCGCGGCGCAGGTTTGGTCGTAAATCAAAATGGTGCAGCCTGCGACATCGCGCATTTCTTTTTGGACTTTGTCCAGATCGTCGCGGTGGTTGATGGCAATGTCACCGCGCAGCGCTACGCCTGCGTATTTTTCCGGCTGGTCGGTCACGATGCGGATTTGTTTGACGCCTTCCGCCGCGACCTGGTCGATAATCATGGGGACGGTCAATTCACCATCCACATGCTGGCCGCCCGTCATGGCAACGGCGTCGTTATAAAGTATTTTATAGGTGATATTGGTTTTGGCCGCGACCGATGCGCGAATAGCCAAAAGGCCGGAGTGGAAATAGGTACCATCGCCCAGATTGGCGAAGATGTGTTTTTCATCCGTAAACGGTGCCTGCCCAATCCACGGCACGCCTTCGCCGCCCATTTGGGTAAAGGGGCCGGTATATTCGGGACGGATCCATGTCGCCATGTAATGGCAACCAATGCCAGCCAGCGCGCGGCTGCCTTCGGGCACTTTGGTGGATGTGTTATGCGGGCAGCCGGAACAGAAATAGGGCAGGCGCGCCACGGGCGCCGGTTTGCCGCGTACGTGGCTGTTGCGGTTGTAAATGCCAAGGCGTTCGGCAAAAGGCGCGGCGTCTGTCACGGTTTGCAAGCGCGCCACGATGGCTTCGGCAATTTGCAAAACGGATAATTCGTAATGTTCGGGCAGCAAGGGTGCGCCGCGTTCATCCGTTTTACCCGTCACGCGCGGGCGGCGGTCCGCCGGCATGTGATAGAGGTGGTTGCGGATTTGCTCTTCCATCACGCCGCGTTTTTCTTCCACGACCAGAATTTCATCGACCTGGTTTGCCAAATGCTCAATGCCCTGCATATCCATGGGCCAGACAAGGGCGACTTTGTAAACGGCAATGCCCAATTCCTCGGCGCGTTTGGGGCTGATGCCCAGATCGCTGAGCGCCTGCATTGTATCCATCCATCCTTTGCCGGTGGAAACGATGCCGATGCGTTTTTTGGCGGGATTGATGGTATAGCGGTCAAGGCCGTTGGCGCGGGCATAGGCCGTGGCGGCCGGCAGTTTGAAATTAATCAGGCGTTTTTCCTGTTCCAGCGGCGGGTCATACCAGCGGATGTTCAAACCATCGCGCGGCATTTCAATATCGGCAGGCGTGTTGAACGTCAGGCCAAAGGGATCGGAGAAGACGGAGGCGGAGCTGTCCGCAAATTCGCTGATGATTTTAAAGCCGATCCAGCAGCCGGAAAAACGCGACATGGCAATGCCGTGCAGGCCGAGGAACAATCCATCTTCGATCCCTGCAGGGTGCAGGACGGGGACGAGGGAGTGCATGAAAGCATATTCGGATTGATGCGGCAGGGTGGATGATTTGCACGCATGGTCATCACCGGCAAAAGCCAGAACGCCGCCGTGTTTCGACGTGCCCGCGGCATTGGCGTGTTTGATAACGTCGATGGAGCGGTCAACGCCGGGGCCTTTGCCGTACCACATGCCGACAACGCCGTCATGCGTGGCCCCCTTGCCCAGATGCAATTGCTGACTGCCCCATACGGCGGTGGCGCCCAGATCTTCGTTCACGCCCGGGTGGAATTTGATGTCATGCGGGTCGGTAAATGTTTTGGCCTGTTGAAAGGCGATGTCGAGTGCGCCCAAGGGAGAACCGCGATAGCCGGACACAAACGTGCCGGTTTTCAAACCCGCGGCCGCGTCCAGCTGGTGCTGCATCATCGCCATGCGCACAACAGCCTGCAGGCCGTTCAGGTAAATTTTGCCTGATGCTTCGGTATATTTGTCGTCCAGCGTGACAGCCTTTTGCATGGCGAGTCTTCTCCCTGTCGCGATAAGCGGTTTGATTCTTGCAAGCAGGGTTTAAGGTAGTGCCGCACAGGGGGCAGAGCAACTTAATTTCCTGCTTTTATTTGCGATAATGTGAACTTTTTATTCAAAATAGCATGGAAAATCAATATGTTGCGGCGCAGCACCCTGTGGCAGAGACCTGCGCAGAGAGAAAGAGGCAAGTTTCTTTTTGTTTTCACAGATGCGCTGTGGTACATCATAGCCCTCCGGACGGAAAACAACCGTCGTCCGAGATTTATTTGGAAAGGGGTGATTACCATCGTACAGGTCATCGTACGCGACAATAACGTTGATCAGGCTCTGCGCGCTCTTAAGAAAAAGATGCAGCGTGAAGGTCTGTTCCGCGAAATGAAAGTCCGCCGCCATTACGAAAAGCCTTCTGTAAAGAAAGCACGTGAGAAGTCGGAAGCAGTTCGTCGCTATCGCAAGCTGGAGCGCAAACGCAAGGAGCGCGACGGCGAATAAGATTTTCGGGTTTCCGATTATCTCATTCCAAATAAAAAGCCCCCGCGCGAGATGCCGGGGGATTTTTTATGCCTGTTTTTTGGCCTGTATTTTGGGCCTAAATTTTACGGCTGCGCTTTGCGGATGGATGGTTTGTCCAGTTGCGCTTCGGCTGCCGCACCGCCGCGTTCTTTTAACGCGTTTTCGGCGGCGTCAATGGCGCTGCGGTCTATTTCATCAAAACGTTGCGGCGGCAGCGTGCTTTCCGCGCCGGTTTTCAGATTTTCCGATATCGTCAGTTTTTCGCGGCTTTCAAAATTAAATACATGGGTGATACGGCGGTGCAGGGGCGCGATGGTTTGCACCTGCGCAACGCTATGTCTGCCGATACGCATCCATGTTTCGCCGGTTTCCATGTGGATGTCGGGTGTTTTTGCCGTTTCTGTTTTTTCCTGTCCGGCCGCATCAAGGGCGGCGGCCTGCAATGCTTTCACAGCGGGCAGTTTGTCTTTTTTCAGCGCGGCGGCTTCGGCGGTTAAACCTTCGTTGTTTTCAAGGTCGCGGCGGGCGCCGGCGGCGCAGAGCGCTTCGATCATGCCAACATGGCCGTTCAGCGCGGCAAGGTGCAGGGGCGTATTGCCGTCGCTGGTCAAACGCGCATCGATATGGGCAATGGCATTTGCGGATTGCAAAATTCTGAACCCGTCGACGCATCCGCTGGCCGCCAGATAATGCACGGGATGATAACCGTAATCGCCGGTATAGGCGCGGGGGTTTGCGCCGCGTTCGATCATCATCGACATCATGGGGGCATCCGCGTTGTGGCAGGCACGCAGGAAAGCCTTGCGTTCGTGCACATCCGCGCCGTGGTCAAGCAACAGTTTCGCAATGTCCAGCCTTTGGCTGTAAACCGCAATGCCGAATGCGCTCATACCATCATTATCCGCATGTTTGGCATCTGCGCCATGTATCAGCAGCAATTCGGCCAGCGCGGGGGTTTTATGCCGCGCGGCCTGCATCAATGCGGTGCGGCCGCTGCGCGTGACGGCATTGGTCTGCGCGCCCGCAGCAATCAACGCGGCGGCAATCACGGGTTTGTTGTATTCGACCGCAACCATCAATGCCGTGGTGCCGTAATCATCCAGCGGGCCAATCCATTCCTGCAGGCGGCTGGTATTGGCCAGATGTTCGTACACAAGGGCTTCGTCGCCTTTTTGAATGGCGTGACGCAATTTTTTGACCGAGTGAAAAATCGCCATGGCGTTATTCCTTATGTTTGCCGCGCTTTTGACAATTCGCCTGCGCGGAGGACGCGCGGCAAGAGCACGGGGACATGACGGACAGGGGTATGCCCCTGCGGTTATTTTGAAACTGCAGGGACTATGTCACGTTACGGAAAGAGGGTCAAGCCGCCGGATTATATAAAAAATCCGTTTGTTTTCGAGGGTTTGGATGCAGGCGCGCCCGGTTTGTGGATGGGGGCGGTGGCCTGTTTCAAAAACGCGGCAGCCTTGGCATCTGTTTTTTCGAGCAGCGGCGTCAAGGTTTGCGCGACCTGCGCGTGGTAATCGTTCAACCAGCGCAATTCGTCATCGTCCAGCAGCGCGGGTTCGATCAGGTTGCGGTCAACCGGCGCTAGCGTCAGTGTTTTGAAGCCCAGCAATTTTTTGCCGTTTTCATCCGTCTGGCCCGTATCGACAACGGTAATCAATGTTTCGATACGAATGCCGTATTCGCCGGTTTTGTAATATCCGGGTTCGTTGGAAATAATCATGCCGGGGGCCAGCGGCACGCTGGTCGCGCGCGGGGAAATGCCGCAGGGGCCTTCGTGCACCGACAAATAACTGCCCACGCCGTGGCCTGTGCCATGGGCGAAATCAAGCCCGACTTCTTTCAATGCCGCGCGGGCTTTGACGTCCAACTTGTCGCCTGTGGTGCCTTCGGGGAAGACGGACATGGAAACGGCGATATGGCCTTTCAGCACGCGGGTGAAGTTTTCTTTCATTTCATCCGTCGGGGTATCGACCGCAATGGTGCGGGTGATGTCGGTAGTGCCATCCAGATATTGCGCGCCGCTGTCGACCAGATAAACAGGGCCGGATAGCAGGGGCTGGTTTGTCTCATCGCTCGACCGGTAATGCACGATCGCACCGTTGCCGCCCGCGCCGGAAATGGTATCAAAACTCAGGCCACGGAAATTTTCGCCTTCTGCGCGGATGTCCTGCAACAATTGCGTGGCGGAAAGTTCATCGTGTTTCGCGGCGGCTCCCTGTTCGGACAGGGCGGCAAGGAAACGCACAACCGCAACGCCGTCACGGATATGGGCTTTGATCGCGCCTTCGATTTCAACGTCGTTTTTTTGCGCTTTCATCAATTGCAGGGGGCTGCGGTCGATAAAGGCTTCGCCTTTTTGCGTATCAATAATGGCAGCCAGTTTTGCGGGGGCGGCGGCGGGGTCGATCCAGATTGTTTTGCCATCTGCCACCATTTTTTCGACATGCGCGGCAAAATCCGCCAGCGGGTGCAGACGCACGTCTGTGCCAACCCATGCGCGGGTTTCATCGGTGACTTTTTCCGCATCGATAAACCAATCCACCGTGCCGTCTTTATGTGCCAGCGCGTAAGACAGCGCAAAGGGTGTGCAGGGCACATCACCGCCGCGAATGTTCAGCAGCCAGCAAATTTCTTCGGGCAGGGTAACGGCCAGCGCGTCTGTTTTGGCTTTGTTCAAAACATCGGCCAGCGCGTCGCGCTTTTCTTCGGATGATATACCCGCATATTGCAGCGGATGCGGCACAACAGGTGCCAGAGGCGCGGGCGGCTGCGCCGTCCATGCGGCGTCCAGCGGGTTGTCGTCCAGCAGCACAAGCGTGCCGCCGGCGCTTTCCACCGCTTGGCGAATACGTTTCATGTCGCTGGGCGTATGCACCCACGGGTCAATGCCGAAACGTGCGCCGCGGGGCAGGTTTTTCTCAATCCATTCAACCGGCGTCATGGTGGGCGCGGGCGGTTGATTTTCGGACAGGCTGCAAATGTCGAAATCTTTTTTATCGACCTGTGTTTGCGCTTGCAGCGTATAGCGGCCATCGGTAAAAAACGCGGCTTTGTCAGACAGCGCCACGGCATAACCGGCGGAGCCTGTAAATCCTGTGATCCAGGCCAGACGCTCCGCGCGGGCGGGGACGTATTCGCCTTGGAATTCATCGGCGCGGGGGATGAAAAAACCGTCGATATTGCGTTTTTTCATTTCGGCGCGCAGCGCGGCCAGACGGTTTGCGGCGGGGGCTTGCACGGTATCTGCTGCCGGTTTCAGGCTGTTTTTCAAAGCGGCCAGCTGCGCAATTGTTTCGGCGTCGTCACCGGTGGTGAAAAGCTTTGTCCATCGCAGCGCATCGCCCATATCGTCCGGCGCGGCGTTGATACCGGCAAGGACCTTGCGGATGCTTTCCATGCTGCGGGATTCACCCGCCGCAATCAAAAGTTTGGACAGGTTTTCGTCGCCTTTGTAGGACATGAGATTACTCCAGACAGATCCAGGTGATTTCGTGCTTGTTATTATAAAGGTGCACCGCCGTTGATCCAGCGATTTCAAGGAAAGATTCTGTCATTTTAAAATCAGTTTCGCCTTGAAATTTAATGGTGCAAATCATGTTTTTGACCAAACCGGATTCTTTCCATTCGTGCACCAGACGCAGCAGGCGTTCGGGGTAGCAAATGATGTCGGAAAACAGCCAGTCAACCTGCCCGATTTCGGCGGGTTTTAATGCAAATGCGCTTTGCTGCACGTATTTCACGCGGGGCAGGGCGGCGATATGCGGTGCCAGCGGCGCTTTGTCCACGCTGATCACATCCGCGCCCAATCCTTGCAAAACCCATGTCCATCCGCCCGGGCAAGCGCCAAGGTCAAGGCAGGTTTCACCCGCCTGCGGCATGCGCCCTGCACGTGTCAAAGCTTCCCACAGTTTCAGATACGCGCGGTTCGGCGGTTCTTCCTTGTCTTCGTCAAAAACAAAGGCGCCGTTCGGCACGGGGCTGGAACAATCGCTTGCCGCGATCATCATGCTGTCTTCCAGCAAAGCCCAGGACCCCAGCGGGGATGTGGGCAGCGGTTTGCCAAAAGTCAAAGGCTTGCCCGAAATATGCGGCAATTTTTCGGTGATCAATCTGCTGCGGCGGTGGAAATCGAATGCGTAATTCGTCCAGCTGCGCTGGATAGCGCGCAATTTTTTGGCCGCATCGCCAATGGATTCAATTTCAATGAATTGCGGATTGCGCCAGATGTTTTCCGCCCATACGGCATGGGCGGCGGGCCCGTCTGCAATCACCAGACGGTCATAGACATCGCGCACGCGCGGGCCCAGCTCTGCGATCAGGTCATCGGTGAAACCATCCGCGGCAAGATAGGCGGAAAAAACATCTGTATTTTGGATAAGGGCGCTCATGCGCGCAGTTTAGCCGTTTGCCGGTTTTTTCAAAGAAGATTTTAAACCGGGCTTGGGGTTATGGATGCCGGTTTCAAATACGCCCGCCACATCATTGTCGGCAACCACGGCATTGCGGGCGCTGAATTGGATAATTTCCAGCTGGAATTTGACCAATGCATCGGCATCGCGTTTGAAATCATATGTTTTGGAGCGGATGACGTTGCGCACGCGCTGTTCGGTTGTCTTGCCTTCTACGCCGTTATAACGGATGTCGAAATCGGAGAGGGCGACTTTCAGGCAAGGCTGGCCTTGCTCTTTGACCGACAGGCTGAACAGCCTGTGAATATTGTTGATTTTCAGTACGCCGGAAATAGGCGTGGTGATGGACGATGTCCCCGCAAGGGCAAAGGCCTGTTCGGATGAATCCCCGAAAATTTCCAGCGAAACGTCAATGCCGCCCGCACGCAGGTCGCCAATGGCCGCGCTGATGCCTTGCAGGACTTTGTCAAATCCGGTTTCTTCGCCCCATTGGGCGAATTTTTGCTTGCGCGCGTTGAATTCATCGCGGATTTGGCTGTGCGTGAGTTTTTTCATGATACGGAAATACTATAGAAGCCGACAAGGCGGGTCAATATGAAAAAGATCAAATCTTTCAATGTTTTGGCCATCCTTCCGGCTTGTGCTTTCGCGCGGGGCTGGGATAATACTGAACCTGAAACCGCAAAAATTTTATGGATATCCCATGACAGCAGAAACCGCCGCCGCTTCGCAAAAACAAACCCATGTCATTCA
>JAVEWI010000033.1:0-10447 GCA_034004625.1 Bdellovibrionales bacterium | reverse complement strand
TGAATGCCATGGCTGCGCCCCACGCAATTGGTGTTTTTATGTTCCAGCGCACGGCTGCGCAATGCGGCAAGCACACGGTCCAGACCGTCCAGCATAATATCGGATGCCTGACGCAATTGAATGGCAAAGCCGGTATCCAGCATATCCGAAGACGTCATGCCCAGATGGATATACCGCGCATCATCGCCCACATATTCGCCCAGATTGGTCAAAAACGCGATAACGTCATGTTTGACTTCACGTTCAATTTCATCAATCCGCGCGGCGTCAAAATTCGCCTTGGCGCGGATTTTTTCGGTCACGCCAGGCGGGATAACGCCGATGCTTTCCTGCGCTTCGCAGGCCAGCATTTCGACATCCATCCAGATTTTATATTTGTTTTCCTGTGTCCATATGGCGGCCATTTCCGGACGGCTAAAACGCGGTATCATGCAGGAAGGCTCCCTTGCGCCAATTGTTTCAACGTCAAGCCACCCAGAACCTGTCCGCGCTGCTCGTCACTGCGGCGTATCAGGGCGTCCACGGCGTCCAGTTCATGCAGCTGGCGCAGGCTGATGGCATTCTTTTCATCATAGGCACGCAAAGACAAGAGCATGTCCTGCACCGATGTTTCATCAAACGGCTGCGCCGGTACGTACCGCGCATGCCGCCCCATGGTGAGAGCCAGAATGCCCGCATCGCACAGCGCCGTCACCACACCTTCCAGCACGGCGGAGGGCACACGCAGACGCGCTGCCATTTCGGTCAGGCTGATGCCTTTTTTCTCGCGGTAGAATTTATCACCGATGATGGCGCAAACATGCATCGCAACTTTTTCACGCAAATGCGGGCCCAATTGCAAATCGCGGCGCGACAGACGCTGGTTCGACGGATTTTGGATATAATAATTAATGGCGGCGCCGACCAGCACAATCAACCAGCCGATATAAATCCAGATGATAAACAAAATCAGCGCGGCAAATGCGGAATAGATCGCGGCGTAATTGGCAGAACCCGCGACAAAAATGCCGAAAACCTGCCCCAGAACTTTCCACAAAATACCCGTGATAAAACCGGCGATCAAGGCCGGTACCAAACGCACGCGCGTATTGGGCATAAACATATAAAGCGCGGCAAAGGCCACGCCGAACAAGATATAAGGCAGCACCTGAAACACGCCGCCAAACATCACATCCACCGTTTCGGCGGGGATAAACAACCATTCCTGCAACAGGTCACGTGTTTTTTCCGCGTGCTGCACCGTGGTTGTCATGGCAACCGACAGGAACAGGAACAAGGGGCCGATAAACAAAACCCCCAGATAATCGCGCACGCGCTGCGCGAAACTGCGCGTTTCACTGACATGCCAGATATCGTTAAAAGCCGTTTCAATTTTATGCATCAGGGCAATCACGCTGTAAATCAACAGCGCCATACCGACCGCCCCCAGAACGCCGACCTGAATATTGTCAACGAAGCTGACAATACGCGACGTGATTTCGACACCCTGTTCGCCCAAAGGTTCCAGAAAATCCTGCAGGAAAGGCTCAATCCGGTTATGCGCGCCGATGCCTTTAAGCACAGAAAAACTGATGGCCAGCACGGGCGCAAAAGACAAAAGCGTTGTATAAACCAGCGATGTTGCGCGCAGGCCCAGATAGCCTTCTTTCAAATCGCGCCCGACAGCCAGAACAAGACGCAAAGCCATCAAAGGCCAACGCACAAAGAACGGGCGCCCTTGGACGCCCGTTCCCCATATGCGGTTATTCAGTTTATCGAGTACGTCTACGATCACGGTGCGGGCTCAGCGGGCGCTGCCTCTGCCGGTGCGGTTTCAACTGGCGCTGCCTCTACCGGTGCGGTTTCAACGGGCGCAGTTTCTACCGGCGCTGCGGGTGTTTCCACAGGCGCCACGGCGGGCGATTGCGCAGGCGCGGTTTCAACCGGTGCCGCAGCAGCAGGCGCCGCTTCTGCGGGAGCTTTTTGCGTGCCAAACAAACCGGCACCACCGCCGCCCAGCAGATTCTGGATTGCAGCACCCGGATCTTTTTTCAGGTCATTTTTGATGCCTTTCAGATTTTGCTCCAGCGCCTTACCTTGTTCTTTCAAGGCTTCGGGATCGCTGACGGCATTGCTGATGATGCTTTTGAAATCAGGTTTGATGCGTACGTTGCTGAACGGGCCGACAATATCCACCGGAATAGAAACGCCCTTGGCATTATCAACGCCGGAAGACGCCGTCAAAACAGGCGTCACGCGGTACTTTAAATACTTGCGCGGCAAATCAACAGTACCCGCACCGCCCGCCTGAACCAAAGGCCCGCGCATGCGGAAATCGTTATTGGTCACAATGCCGGATGCAATTTTGAACGTACCGCCCAAATCCACGAATTCGGTTTTGCCTTCGCCCACGCCAGCATCTTGCAAGCCACGCTGGATCATTTGCGCGATATTCACAAAATCGATACCCGTAATCGCGCCGTTTTTAAACGTGACGTTGCCATCACCCGCAAGGTTACTGACAATTTCTTTTTGGCTGACACCGCGGGAAGATACATTGATCGTTGCATCCGCCGCACCGGTCAGTTTTTTGAAATCCGCGAATTTTTCCAGCACAGGTTGAGCCTGCACGTTTTTCATTGTGAATTTCAGTTTTTGCTCAGATGCACCGCTGGCTGCCGAAACCAGCGTCACGTTAGAGCTAAACAGCCCTCCAAACAAAGAGGCTTCGGACGAAGAAAATTCCAGCTTGCCATGCTTCAAAAGAACGCGCAGATCCGACTTTCCCACTTCGACACCATTCACGGAAAAACCATCCGTGGCAAGGTGCACATCGGCATCCACCGCACGCAAGCCGCTAAAATCAATCGGGGTGGCATCCCAATCCCCGTCCGGGACGGTAGCCTTGGAAGCCGCAGCGGAATCCTTGCCGGAGGAGCCTTCCAAAAAACGGTCAAGATTGATTTTGTTCAGCGTCAGGCGCGCATGAACAAAAGGACGCGCCCCCGACAAACGGACAGATGCAGTCCCGCGGCTTTCAATATCATCCAGGCGCAAAGAGGCGTCCGCCAGATTAACACTTTGCCCGTCAATATCCGCGCGGGCCGTAAACAAAACGCGCTCGAAGGGCATTTTTTCCGCAGGCTTCTCCGCCAGCCAGGCCACCAACGCCGCCAAAGACGGCACGTCTGCTGTCATTTTATCCGCACGGACCAAACGGCCCTTTGTTGCGAATTTGCCTTCGATATTCGCTTTTACCAAATCAGTACCCAGCACCAGATTGCCCGAAGAAGGCTTGCCATCGATAAAATCTTTCGGCGATTCAATACCCATGACAACTTGCACACGTTTGCCCAGATATGTCAGCGATCCGTCCAATTGGAAAGCGCTGTTAATATCCGGGAATGAAACCGTCATATTGACGTCGTCCACCTGCGCCTTGGTTTGCTTCTGGCGGTCGTTGTAAATAACGCGGCCCTTGCGAATTTCGAATTCGTTCAGGCTGAAGGCAGCCAGGGCATCATTCTGTGCGCCGCTGCCGTCTTTTTTATCAGCCGCAGGAGTGGTTTTTTTCGCAGCCTGCGGAAATTCCCAGTTCGCCTGCCCTTTGGGGCTGACTTCCAGATTGATTTCCGGCTGGTTCAAAACAAAACGCACAACCTCCACACGCTTGTCAAACAGCGGCCGCAGCGCGACATGCACATCCAGCTCGCCCAGCGTAATCATGCTTTTATCTATCGCACCTTCGGCGTTGGACAGGGCCACATCTTGCAACGTCACACCGATATGCGGCCAGAAAACAACCTTGGTACCGCCGATTGACAGGTCGCGGCCCGTTTGCTCCTTGACCACCACGCGCGCTTTTTCCTGGATATAATCCAGTGGTGCAAATTTGGACAGCGCATAAAGACCGCCCACCGCAATCACGCCCAGGACAACAACAGTAATCACAAGTTTTTTGACGATTTTTTTCATGGTTAATTTTTCTCTCCGCTGGTCTTGGGGCGCGTGGTTTCCGCGATATTGGTTTGGGTATGGGTAAATTGTGCAGCCGCAGGCGCCATCAAAACATCCGCGCCATCGCGCAGGGTTTCGGCCAATGCCGCCACTTGCGGCATAATACGCCTGTAGTAAAACGCTGCCGTTTGTAATTTGGTTTCATAAAAAGCGCGGATTTCTGCATTTTCCGGTGATTGCAGGGTGTTATCGGACAGGCATTCCTGTGCCGCTGTCGCCATTTTAAGCCACATATGGCCCAGCACAACCAGACTGGACAAACGCAAGTAATCAACCGACATGCCCGCCGCATCGCGCAGCACCGCGCCGGTATCGCCGCCCATCCCCAATTTGGATTTCACTGTTTCAAAGATCACGCGGCAGCGCAAACGGCGGCTTACCCGCTTCAAAATAGCCGCAGCCCGCGTTGTAGAGGCCGTCATCTGCGCGGGAACGCCCGCGGCTTTTGCCGCACGCACATCATCGCCCAGCGCAGCCAGATAGGAAGGCAGCAGGTTTTCTTTTAATACCTTGCGCCCGATCATGTCGAGCGACTGGATGCTGTTGGTGCCTTCGTAAATACGGGTGATGCGGGCATCGCGCGCGTATTGTTCCATGCCATGTTCGCGGATATATCCATGCCCTCCAAAAATCTGCATGGCTGCATTGGCATGATCAACCGCATTATCTGTCATATGCGCCTTGACGACCGGCGTCAGGAAATCCAGCAAGGCTTTGGCTTTTTTACGCGCCCCCGCATCCGGCGCCTTGACCGAAAGATCCAGCTGCAAGGCCGTCCAATAGGCCAGCATGCGCGCGCCTTCGATCTGCGCCCGCATAGCCAGCAAATCGCGGCGCACATCGGGGTGGCCGATAATGGCGATGGCGGCGGTATCTTCCGCGCTGCCTGCTTTTTGGTCGATCGGCTGGCCTTGTTTACGGTCCTGCGCGTAAATAACGGCATTTTGATAGGCGGCTTCACTGAGACCCAGCCCTTGCAACCCAACCCCCAGACGCGCTTCGTTCATCATGACAAACATCGCGCGCATGCCTTTATGCGCATCGCCCACCAAGGTACCGGTGGCGTTTTCAAAATTCATTTCACAGGTGCTGTTGGCATGGATGCCCATTTTTTCTTCGATGCGGCCGCAATAAACATCGTTGCGCTGGCCTTCGATAAACTTGGGCACCACAAAAAGACTGATCCCGCGAATGCCCGCCGGCGTATCGGGCGCATCAATCCGCGCCAATACCAGATGCACGATATTTTCCGCCATATCATGTTCGCCGGCAGAAATGAAAATTTTGGTGCCGGAGATTTTATAGCTGCCATCCGGCTGCAATACCGCTTTGGTTTTAATAAGGCCAAGGTCTGTGCCGCAATGAGGTTCGGTCAGGCACATCGTGCCCGTCCATTCACCGCTGACCAATTTGGGCAGATAGGTTTGTTTTTGCGCATCCGTGCCATAGGCATGCAGCGCGTTATAAGCACCATGCGACAACCCCGGATACATGCCAAAAGCCATATTTGCCGAACAAAACATTTCAGACAGCGCGGTGTTCAAAACCGCAGGCATGCCCAAACCGCCAAAGGCCGGATCGCAGGCAAAGCCCGGCAAACCTGCCGCGCAAAATTGTTGATAGGCTTCTTTAAAACCTTTGGGCGTTGATACGCTGCGCGTATCGCGGTGGTAATGGCACCCTTCCTGATCGCCGGTGGCGTTGAGCGGGAAAAGGACGTCTTCGGCCAGCTTGGCAACCTCGGCCAGAAATTGCCCCGTTGTGGCGTCATCCACCGCCGCGAAATCCGGAATATGCGTCAAAGACGACACGCCCAGCACATCGTTCAGCACAAAACGCATATCATCGAGGGGGGCCTTGTAAGACGGCATGACTGCTCCGGCAGTAAGAAAAACAACAGCGGTATATATAGCATGAAACAAAAACGAAAAGCACGCGCACACATACCATAATCTGGCAGTTTTTTGGCAGACTGGACAAAAAACCCGCGACGCCTATTTTAATACGCATGAACATGAATACATACAGCTATATGGAAGATTTCACCGAAGGCCAGATTTTTGAATCCGGCCCCGTCGCCGTCACCGCCGAAGACATCATCGCCTTTGCCGAAAAATTCGACCCGCAGGTTTTCCATCTGGATGCCGAGGCCGCAAAAGATTCCGCCTTTGGCGAATTGGTCGCCAGCGGATGGCATACCGCCGCACTCACGATGTCCATGATTGTCGCCGCTATGCCCGCAATGAAAGGCGGCATGATCGGCCGTAAAGTCGAAGACATGACATGGCTGCGCCCCGTGCGCCCCGGCGATACACTAACATACCGCGGCGAAGTTCTGGGCCTGCGCGCATCAACAGGCAACCCTTCGCGCGGCATCATGCGCACCAAAAACACCACGTTCAACCAACATGGCGAAGCCGTACTGGAAATGACCTGCATTATTTTCGTGCCCTGCCGCGGTGAATAGAACGGCGCGCCCATAAAAAAGAAGCCCGAAGGCTTCTTTTTTATGGCTGCATAAACGCCGCTTACCAGATCAGATCAATGTTTTGCATGTAATACAGGATATTCCATGCCTGCTGGTTTACGAACAAAGACAGGCAGGCCAGCGCCCCCGCCAATTCCCATGGCACGCGAAAAGAACGATAGGCCACGCAACCCGTCACAATAATGCTATAGACCGTGACAATCCCCAAGATGCGATCCATATCTTCACGCGGCGCGAGGTTATAGACCATCATCAAAGCAACCGGCACAGTCAAAAGAGACAAGGTCAGCGAAGTCCAGTTATTAGCCTGAAAGAACATCCAAAAACGGTCACGCTGCCCCAGCGCATAGGCGAATACCCATCCAAATCCCATGGTGGCCGCAATGCCGAGGATATAAGCCCCCGTCACCGTCAGCGCAATCTGGCTATAAGGATAGTCCCCTTCATGCATGCCATAGGGCGCATGAAAATATGCCAAAATCACGGCAAAAGGATAAATCACCGCCGGTATCCACAAAGAACGCAGCGCCGCCGCACGTGTGCCTTCGCCCGCCGTTTCAAAAGGCCGGATACCGTGACCGAATAAAAGAGTGAGATCGAATGCGCCTTTGAATTTTTGCGAAAATGTCGCCATGACATACCCCCGTTTATAGTGGGATTGTTATTTCCGCGAACGAAGCCGTCCCTGACCGCCGCCCGAAACAGAAAGGCCGGAGAAACCCCGGCCTTTCCATTATACATCATTTAACGCTGCTGCTGCAAACCGGCGGCGGTTTTTGCCAACCGCACAAGGCTTACAAATTCGGTACGGTAGCCAAATTCGTCTTTGCCGCGGGCCTGATTCGCCGTTTCGATGATGGCATCATAATCCGCTTCCACAAATTTGCTGCCTTTGAGCATTTGCGCAAAACCGGCAACGGCATTGGCAAAACGGATATCATCGTCCAGCGCATCGAATGCTTTTTCATCCGCTTTGGTAATCGGGCGGGTCATCAGCACGCTGGTATCGCTATCCGGTTTTTTGTACCGGATTTTGAGGAAGGCATATTCATCGCCATTCGCCGCATCCGCCGTATCGCTTTGCACGGGGGCAACGACCGGATGATCGGGCATTACTTTGGCTGCGGGCTTTTGGTAACGCAAATCATCCACCACAGGTGCCACACCCACCGGCGTGATTTCATAGATTGCCGTTACGGTATGGCCTGCGCCAATGTCACCGGCATCGACTTTGTCGTTGTTAAAATCCTCGCGGTTCAAGGCGCGGGTTTCATAGCCGACAAGGCGGTATTCCTGCACGGTTTGCGGATTGAACTCCACCTGCAATTTAACGTCTTTGGCGATGGTGAAGAGCATGGAGGAGCCTTCATCCACCAAAACCTTGCGCGCTTCGCTCAGGTTATCGATATAGGCCGCAGTGCCATTACCATTCTGCGCCAGCGTCTGCATCATATGGTCATTATAATTACCCTGACCAAATCCCAGAACGGAGAGGAAGATCCCCGCTTTGCGTTTACGTTCCACAAAACCTTTCAATTCATCGCGGTTGGTGATGCCGATATTGAAATCGCCATCGGTCGCCAGAATGATACGGTTATTACCGCCCTTGACGAAACTTTGCTCCGCCAATTGATAGGCAAGGCGGATACCTTCGCCGCCCGATGTCCCGCCGGATGCACGCAGGCCTTCCAGCACGGACAGGATTTTTTGCTTGTCCGACGCCTTGGTCGGCTCGAGCGCCACGCCGCTTGATCCGGCATAGGTCACAATGCCAATCGTATCGTCCGGAGAGAGCGTATCGAGCAGCATTTTAAAAGAGCTGATCAAAAGCGGCAGCTTATCCGGACTATACATCGACCCCGATGTATCAATCAGGAACACAAGGTTCGATTGCGGTTTTTGCTGCACTTCGTATCCCTTGATACCGATATGCACCAGTTTGTTACCGCTGCGCCACGGGCTGTCGTAAACCGCCACGGTGGGCTGGAACGGATGCCCGCCCTGCTCCGGCACGGCATAATCGTAATCGAAGTAGTTAATCATTTCTTCGATACGGATAGCATTTTTCTGCGGCAATACACCGCTGTTCAGCGCACGGCGCACAAAGCTGTAGGAAGACGTATCCACGTCGATGGAAAAAGTGGAAACCGGCTCCGCCTTCACATTTTTAATGCTGTTTTCTTCAAACGACTGGAACTGGTCACGCCCCTGTTCCTGATAATGATGCACAATCACATCATCTGCAGAAGGCATCGGTGCAATCATCAATTCAGCCCCGCCCGTCACATGCCGTTGCACAGAAGGCGCGGTTGCAGGCATAGCCCTATCCGCTGTCGCCGCAATGCTTTTTTGCATCGGCGCCATTTCGAGATGTTTTTTGGCTTCTTCTTTTAAAGGCGCAGCCGCACGGTCACGCGGCGCCGCACGTCCCGCATGAAAAGGCTCGGCCACCTGCGGCATTGCCTCCATCGTCACACCGTCTATCGGCATCGGGGCAGAGGCGGCTTGTCTCTCGCTCTCTTCGCGCATGTCCATATCAACAGTGGCAGAAGAAGCTTTAACGGCTTCGGCGCTGCCCTCAAAAAGAGCAGAAGCATTTTGCAGCTGCAAAGACGAAACATCGCCCTGCGCCGTGGTACCGAGAAGCCCCGTCACCTGCTGATGGAAAAACGGCGCGCCCAAAACGGCGACAAGGGCGCAGGTGGCGACGGCGCCGACGGTTCCCGAAACGATATAACGCTTTTTCATGATCTTGCTCCTGACATGGTTCAGTATGTTGCTGATACCTGTCAGACGCTGCGTGGCGGATTTTCCTTGGGCGGTTTGTGACATTTTTTGGTCAAAAGCCGCCATAGCACGGTCAAGCGCCTGATTTTCTGCGTCTTTTGATGGTTCGGGTGCTGTCAGGCGCGACAGCAGCTCTTCCAGCTTTCTGTCATCCATGGCGTTTCCCCTTTTGTTGCATATCCAGCGTGGCGGCAATTTTCTTGCGCGCTTCAGACACCCGCCACGAAATTGTGCCCTCGGGACAATCCAGAACCTGCCCCGCTTCCTTGTGGCTCATCCCGTGCCAGCACACCAGCACAACGGTTTCACGCAAGGTGTCCGGCAGGGCGTGAATAGCGCGCAGGACGTCTTTGTCCCCCAATTGCTGTTCGGGGTCGGGCGCGGCCGATATATATTCCACATCGTCAAACAGCGGCATTTCACGCGTGCCGCGGCGGTTTTTGGCTTTGTAATAATCCTTGGCCGCATTAATGACAATGCGGTACATCCATGTGGTAAAGGCGGCGTCAAACGTAAATGCGCGGATATTTTGCGCGATTTTTATGGCGCTATCCTGCGCGATGTCTTCGGCATCTTCGCGGTTGCCGCACCATTGCCATGCGATTTTAAACATCGAACGGTAATGCCTTTCCACAAGCATGGCAAAGGCCTGACGGTCACCCGCCTGCGCGCTTTTGACCAAGTGATGGTCATCTTGCTGCATATGCCCTGCCTTTTTTGTTCCTGCCTGTTGGACGACGCGAAACGTCTTATCCTTGGTAGATTTTTTTTAGATAAAAATCAACACCTTCACTGCTGCGGCGGGGTAGCGGCCGGCACATGCGCCTGCAAAAGTGCGGGCAAAGCCGCTTGCAATTGCGCGGCATTTTCCAAAGAAGTCGTCAAGCCGCACAGGCGTACCTGCAAAAGCCCGTTTTCGTCCCGCCCTTCGGCAAAAACCAGATAGGCCGCCCCCATATAAAAACTGCCGCCCCAGTAAATATTGCGGCTGACCGCGACGGTTTCCCCTTCGGTCACGCCTTTCCACGCCTTGCTGACCAGAAAACTATAGGTCACGTTCTGGTCCAATGCCGCATCTTCCCCTTTGCGGATACGCATGTCGGGGCGGCGGTCGCCCACTACCACGCTTTCAAAAATTGCCGCGGCATTTTCAACCGATTGCCGTGTCAATTTCGG
>JAVEWI010000032.1:0-10471 GCA_034004625.1 Bdellovibrionales bacterium | reverse complement strand
CATATCAGCCGGCAATTCTTCGGCCATTTGTTGCGGCACGGGCGGGGCCGCGGCCAAAGATACGGCATCCTGCACAGCCCCTTCATCAACGGCAGCAGTCATGTTTTTTTCTTCGGCAGCAATCGCGGCGGTTTCTGCCTGCGCGGATTTTTCCGGCACTGTTTCCAAAACCGGCTTGCCCGTATGCCATTCCGCGCGCATGCTCTCACGCGCACGGGAAGGCGGAAAAAAATCCGCCGCTGCCGTTTGTGTTTTTGCAGCTTCCTGCGCGGCAGGTTTAAAAGGCATATCCTGCATAACAAAAGCACCCAGCGTCAAAACAGCCAGCATCAAACTGGCCAGCGCGGCAGGCAATGCAAAACGCTGCGCCCCTGAGGACGGCGGTACGGCAGCTGGTTCAATTTTGGCGGGCAGATAAAAACGGCCGGTGGTTTCATCACGCTCCGCCCCTGCCTCGATATCGGCAAGGCGCTGCGACATGACAAAACGTTCTGCTTCTGCCTTTTCCAGCTTGCGGCCCAATTGTTCGATCGCGCGGAACATTTCGAAATACACGCGTTCCTGATGCGACAAAGCCTCCGCCGGTTTTTGCGGGTCTGCGGCGCCGTTTTGCGGCGTATCAACAGGCGGGCGTGTCATAAGCAATGTCCATGTTCAATGTGTACCCGCCTTGAGGCCGGTCTTTAATACAAGACATCCAGTTTATCCGATTCTTGGCTTGGCACAGACTCTCAAATGCATCCGGCGCATCTAAAAAACACCTGTAATCCCGATGCTTACGCGGTTTTCTTCGCAGATTTACGGTGTATTTTTTTGTCCAGCTTGGCAAAAACGCCTGTTTTTAATGGCTTGCGTTATTTTTATGTGAAACAAAAAGCCTGTTTTCTTCCTGCGCATACATCTTGCGCGGCGCATAATTTTTTTATAGAGTGTCTCCACTTTGGCGCAGCGGATTCTGCGTTAGCATTTTTCTTTTTGCCAAAGCCCGATAAATGGCGCATTTAACTGCGTATGTTGGGGTGTAGCCAAGCGGTAAGGCAGCGGTTTTTGGTACCGCCATTCCTAGGTTCGATCCCTAGCACCCCAGCCATTTTCCCCTCCCGATTACACTTTAATTCATTCAGGGCTATAAGCTCCCCCTAGGCAAATGCCTCTTTTTTGCCCAGCCTATTGCCATTGTTTCCCAATCACTACGTTTATGACCTTGATAGAGACACCGTAAATTTTAAAGCGACCATGAATGACAAAACGATTACGTGCCGCATAACAAGAGAGGCTCTTCAAGCTCACTTCAATACTCCAACAACAGCGCATATAAAACACTGGCCGCTAACATTGCGATATATCAGCTTTCAAGCCCCTGTTTTTTGTGCAGCGCAACACGCTAAGCCCTTAAAAAAGCAACAAAAATTCAATATATCTTGCCCTATTTTATAGCCCCGCCGCCCTCTGCGTGTTAACCTTTTGTTAACCCAAACATCCGTTCCACATGCAGCTTTGAAAAAGCGAAGGGCACGAACATATGGCACAGAACAAAGACATTTCGGTATTCGGCAATATTTCCGCCGCAGCAGAAGCCGCGCTCAGCGCCGAAGAAAAACAGATTGCACACCGTGCCCGCGCACTGGATGCGCGTTTCCTGCCGCAATTCACGCGCGAAACATTCACCTATACCCATGACGCCGCGCAGATGAAGGCCTACCTGCCCGAAGGCCTGCATGACGATGCCAATCTGGTCAAAACGCAGCAGGTGGAAATTTCCTATAACGTGTTCAAGGCGCGTAACAACCCCGAAACGGCACAGACCATCATCTGCCTTGGCGGTATTTACAACAGCGCCCGCCGGTTTGATTTTTTTGCCGAAGGCGCCGCGGAAAATTTCAACGTCATCGCGCTTGATTACCCCGGCAAAGGCCACAGCGGAAACCTGCGCATGCCCGGCGATTATACGCTGAATACCTATGCCGCGATTGTCAGCGCCTTTATCGACCATCTGAAGCCCGATAACACATTCCACATGATCGGCCATTCGCATGGCACCAAAGTGATTTACACCATGGTGGAACAAGGCTTCAGCAATCCGCATTGGGGCGGCACAGTGATTGGCGACATGCCGCCCGAAACGCCGGCCGGCCCGCAATTGCGCCGCGCATGGCGCAACCGCGAACGTCCCGCATCCGAAACCGTGGGCGATGCGGTTAAAAAACTGACCAATTTCCTTGCCGGTCACGGCGCGCCCGTGAATACGGATTTTGTTTTGCATGATTTCAATCATGGCTTTGCGCATTTCACGCGCGAAGGATATGGATGGGCCTATGACCCCAATTCCATGTACGGCTATGCCGATGAATACCTGAAACCCTACGACAAATGGGATGCGTTCAAAAAACTGCCCGCGCCCGTTTTGCTTTTGGCGGGTGAAAAATCAAATACCGCCACGCCCGAAATCGTACAAAAAATGATGGCCGCGCGGCCCGACATGTCTTTGATGCTCTATGACGGCGTCGGGCATTATCCGGAACTGGTCACGCCCAAACGTATTGATGAAGTTTGCGGTTGGATCAAATCCGCGCAAAACGCACCGGCGCCTTTGCGCGCGCGTGTACCCGCCGATCCGCACAAAGACATGCTGCTGCATATCGCGCAAGACAATACACCGCAAGCCGCGCCGGTTCAGCCCACCGAAGCAAAGCCCGCGCCGCGTAAAAATAACGCCGGGGGCATGAAACCGAAATGACCGCCCCGCTGCCGATTGTTTTTATCCCCGGCGCATCGTCCGATGCCACGGTATGGGATGCGCAAAAAGATTTCTTTGCGCAAAACCGCCGCGCCATCACGGTTGACCTGACCGACCTTGACGATATTGGCGCCATGGCCGACCGCGTGCTGGCATCCACCGACGGCGATATGATTATCTGCGGCACGTCCATGGGCGGTTATGTCGCTTTGGAAGTATTAAAAAAAGCGCCAAACCGTATCAAGCAAGTGATTTTCTGCTGCACATCCGCCCGCGCCGACACGCCGGAGCGCAAACGCCAGCGCAGCCTCGAAATCGCAGCAGGCGCAGACAAATGGCGCGCCGCGCGGCAGGATGATACCCATTACCACGCATTTTTAGGCCGCCGCGCCCAAACCAATGCCGCCTTGATTGCCAGATTGCGCGATGTATCAAACCGCGTCGGATACGCAGGTTTTGCCAACCATCAAAAAGCCTGCGCCGCACGCCCCGACAGCCGCGATTTCCTGCCGCAGGTCAGCATCCCCGCATTGGTTATCAGCGGAGACGAAGACACATTGATCCCCCCCGATATGCAGCAGGAAATGCACGCATTATTGCCGCAATCGGTTTTTGTAAATATCGCAGGCGCGGGCCATATCGCGCATCAGGAAGAGGCGGAGGCCGTGACAGAAGCCATCGCCCGTTTTATCAATCCCCCCGCATAAACGGAGTTTGCCATGACCGCACCGCGTATCAAGGAAGTATTTTTCGACTGGGACGGCACCATCGCCCATACCGAAGCCGTCAGCATCGACGTCACGCGCCGCGTTTTGTCCGCCTATGCCACTGAAACATTCGGCAAACCCATGACGGCAGAAATCAACAGCCTTGATATGCGCGGCAAAGATTTCGGCCAGATCGGCAAACAGTTTCAAGACATCATCAATGCCGGCCTGCCGCAAAACGCGCAGATCAGCATCGACATCGAAGACCTGCGCATCAATAAACTGCGCCCCGAAACGCGCGTTGCGATTTTGAACGCGCAGCTGACCCCCGGCATCGGCGATGTTTTCACCGAATTGCAGGACGGCATGGATCTGGGCGTCGCGATTGTCAGCAACAGCCCGCGCATGCGCATACAGCCGCTGCTGGACAAATACGGTTATGACACGCGCATTCCCAAATCGCGCCTGTTCAGCGCGTTTGAAGACGTGGCTGGCAAATTGAAAGAAGACCCCGCCATTTACCTGCTGGCTGCCAAAACCGTGGGCGTGGCCCCGGCCGAAGCCGCCGCGGTCGAAGACAGCGTCACCGGCATGCGCGCCGCCGTATCGGCCGGTATTGGCCTGCGCGTCGGGTTCACCGGTTTGGCGGAACGTGCCGAAGCGCCCGCGCTGAAACAGGCTTTGCTGGATGCCGGCGCCCATATCGTGATTGACGACATGCGCGCGCTGCCCAAAACCATCCGCCATTTCGCGCCGCCCGCGTTATAACCCTGCCCCCGCCACAGCGGCGCGGAATTACGCCGCGCAGATTGACTCTGCTGGCACGGGTTTATAATATACGGGCGATTTCAACCCCGCGCCCGCCGCGTAAAAGGAGCCGTTTGCCATGACCGCACGCCCCGTTGCCGACATTCTGGAGGATATCTACGCCTCCCTCTACAACGACAACGAAAACATCGACACGCTCATCGCTGATCTCAAAACAGCTTTGAAAGAAGCCGGTCAGAAAGACGTAATCGTCGATACCACCCGTCTGGTGCAAAACAACCGTCAGGGCCGAAAAACCATGCAGGCCTATTTCAAAAAACGCGGCGTGGCCGTCAATTTTTCGGAATAACGCCGCACCTTTCGCACCAAGGCTGCTAATCTATTGAAATAAAACAAAACCACCCGGTGTTTCAAACCGGGGGTTAAGACTATGTTGATCTTTTCTCTTTATATTTCAATATTAAGCATCTGAAGGTCGCTGCCTGCGGCCTCTTTGCCCTTTTGATTCCGAGGTTTCCGTGACAGACAAAGCCCCCAGCCCAGCCCCGACAAAAACCGCCAGCGTGGCGGGCTTGCGTCTGGATTTGGCTTTGCTGGTCTGCGGCCTGCTTTATATTCTTGCCGAGTTCATTTTCAACGCGCGCCTTTTGGATACGGCCAGCGATATTGCCGCCACCGCCGACGACCTGCGCGATGTGGAATATCTGGGCCGTGGCATTTCGGGCATTGGCTTGTCGTTACTGGTGGCAGGTTTTTTTGCGCGCGATGGTTTCCGCATGTCGCGCCTGTCCGACCAGATTGTTTTCGGCCTGCTGGCCTTGCTCGGCCCCTTGCTGTTTTTGCTGGCGCCCCTGTCGCCTGCGGATGGCGGGCTGGATCCGGGCGGCGTAACATTTACCCAGCTTGTCACCGGACGCGGCGCGGATGTCAACATGACCTTTCCGCCGCCGGATGCTTCCATGCTCTGGGTTCTGTTCCCGCTTTTGGGCATTCTGGTTGTCCTTTTGGCGCATTACCACAAATTACACCGCACCGTGGTTGTCGCCGGCCTGCTCATGATTACGTGGCCCGCCATGTTTTTCGGGCAGAAAATCGTGATCGAACGCTTTATGATCCATCCCACCACCTGGGAAACACGCCTGGATGCACGCTATATGCAGATGATGCGCACAGGGTTTGGCCACGGCATTCTGGCGCTGCGCGATTTGCGTTTTGATCAGGAAGACGACCCCGCCCTGCGTACCTTCCTTGTGCTGATGGGCAGCCTGTTCATGCAATTCCCCGAAGAAGCCAAGGAGATGATCCGCGAAAAAGAAAATGACATCGTGCAATTGATTGTGATGCGCAGCGACATCCAGAATATTGACGGCCGTTATGCGGATTACCAAAACGTTGTGGAAGAATTCCGCACCCGCGTTTTCAAACCTTACGAAGAAGCATCAGGCCGCTATACGGATGCTTTGTCCGAACCCTTCCTGGCAGAGGCGCGCGACAATGCCCTCAACATGGCCCGCGGCGCGATTGACAACGGCTGGCTTAAAATGCGCGACGCGCTCGGCACCTGCCGCGCCTTTGCCACCAAGCATAGCAGCCCTCTTTTCAGCAACCTGCTGACTTATAACCGCAGCTTCCTTGCCTGCGAAACAGAAATATGCCGTACCCGCGTGGCTGTCAATTACGAACGCATGGTGCGCAATATGATCGGCCACCGCGTGCCTTTTGATTACTGGTGCGAAAGCAGCGGCATGAACCCCGACACCGTTACCACCACATTGCAATTCGATAACGGCCTGCGCGAAATCGCCCAGCGCCAGACTTTTGCCTGCCGCCCCGAAAACCTCCAGCGCACGATCGACAGGCTCCTGCCTTTCTGCATGCGCGATGTGGAAAAACAAACCGGCTTTGCGCTGAACATCCGTTCGCGCGAAGATTATATGAATTCCCCCACGCTGCACAAAAAAGTGCGCAACGAATTGCTGCACCAGATACGCCGCGAACGCAAACTGATGGCTTTCAGCCTGCCCGACGATTGGCATATTGACGATGTCGCGTCACTGGAAGACGGACTTGCACGCGGCATCATGACGCGTGCGGGTTATGAATGGAAAATGAACCAGACCCGCGCAGGCGGCGCAGAAGACACCGGTGTGGCGGGCTATGTCGGGCTTTCGGGCATAAAGCCCGGCCTGACAATAGATGAATTCGTGCAATCCACCGTTGTTCAGCGTCATTTGCGTGATTATCTGGGCGATATTTACTTCCCCGGCTTCAGCATGAACATGTCGCGTGAAGATTTTGTTGAAAACGTGGTCGTGCCCGAAATCAAACGCCGCGCCGCCGCCTATGTGCAGGAAACAGAAATGCAGGGCCGTAAATTCGCCAATGGCGAAAGTCTGGAAGCCCGCGGCAAGGAAGCCGTGCGTTTTATTTATATCCCCAGCATCGCGCTGTTCATTTCGCTGTTTCTGGTTGTCCTGACCCTTGCCCGTTGCCTGATTACGGCAGTCCGTCTGGCCTGGCGCCACAAATACCCGCAATCGCGCCCGTCCCGCCTGCGCCTTGCCGCAGCATGGACTGTTGTGATTGCCGTGATCGCCGGATTCCCCTATGTCGCAGGCAGCCGCACGGCGCAAAGCGAAAGCTACCAGATATTCCTGCACAAATCTTTTGAACGCGCACCTGCAACCTCGCTGGTTATTGACTGGACGATGCGTGCGCAACCGATTATTTACAGCGCGGGTAAATCGTTGATCGCCGCCGCAGGTGCAGGTCCGGCCTTGACCCCGCGCAATATAGAAAAAATGACGCCTGTGATTGTTTTTGACGAAACCCGCAATGCGCAAATCCGTGCCGCGCAGAAAAAACTTGTCGCGGAAAAACTTCTGGACGCCGCCTATGCCAGCGGTTTCATGAACGAGGCCACGCATGATGCCCTGCGCCGTTACCAGCAGCACAACAAACTGCCGACAACAGGCGGGTTGAACGCCGAGACATTACAATCCATGGGCATAGCTGCCGCAGAAGAATGAACCCATCCCCATGACAGGTAACCCGCCCCGCAGCGTCTATATCATCGGCGCCGGCCCCGCCGGATTGATCGCCGCCGAAACGCTCGCGCGGCATGGATTGCGCGTGGAGATATTCGAGCGCAAGCCCGTGCCCGCGCGCAAATTCCTGATGGCAGGACGCGGCGGATTAAACCTGACCCATAGCGAGGATTTGGAAAATTTCCTGCCCCGTTACGGCAGCGGCCGCGGCATGGTCGAAGACGCCATCCGTGCCTTTACCCCGCAAATGCTGCGCGACTGGTGCCATGACCTGGGCGAAGAAACATTCGTGGGCAGCAGCGGACGCGTTTTCCCCAAAAGCTTCAAGGCTTCGCCCTTGCTGCGTGCATGGCAGGCACGTCTGGTGCAGATGGGGGTTCACTTCCATTTCAACCACAGCTGGACAGGCTGGGCCGATAACGGCAATCCCGTTTTTGATACAGCGGAAGGGACACAAACATTCCCTGCGCCGGATGCGCTTCTGCTAGCACTGGGCGGCGCGTCATGGCCGCGTTTGGGCGCGGATGGCTCATGGCAAAACTTGCTTGCGGCACGCGGCGTGGATATTGCCCCGCTACGTCCCGCCAATTGCGGGTTTCATGTGGCATGGTCTGATTTCTTTGTGGAGAAATTTGCGGGGCAACCTCTCAAACCCCTCGCCCTGCATTTTAACGGCGCACGTATCGAAAGCGAATGCATGATTGCCGCGCAGGGGATAGAGGGCGGCGGTATTTACGCCCTGTCATCTGCCTTGCGCGATGCAACCGCACAGAACGGCAGCGCCACATTGCATCTGGATTTACGTCCCGGACTTGACCTGCCCACATTGGCCGCACGTTTGGGCGCGGCGCGCGGCGCCAAATCTCTTGGCACATGGATGCGCACGGCGGGCGGGCTGTCACCCATGGCGGCTACCTTGCTGCGCGAAGATGTGGCGGGCGGCAAAGACCTCGGCTCCCTCTCTCCCGCCGCTCTCGCCGCGCGGATCAAATCCATGCCGCTGCATATCACGGCGCCCTTTGCCATTGACCGCGCGATATCTTCGGCGGGAGGCATACGGGCGCAATCACTGGACGGATACCGCCTGCGCGCCCTGCCCCATACCTATGCCGCGGGCGAAATGCTGGATTGGGAAGCCCCCACGGGAGGGTACTTGCTGCAGGCCTGTTTCGCCACCGGCGTTGCTGCTGCGCACCAGATTCTCGGCGCTGTCAAAGACGGCTAAACAGGCTGAATTGTCATTATAATTCAAATATTTGCACAATCGCTTTTTCCCATTGTCTATTTCTTGGCTTTTGCTATACTCGCTTTCACATAAAAACACATCGGCCCTTTGGGCGGGGAGTGCTGTAGCATGGCTACAGAAAACAACGGTCATGGCGCAGACCTTAAAAACACCGCCGCCGCATCACCTGCGCGCGATGATGACAAAATCAAAAAATTACACTGGTACAGTTCCGTCCCCAAATGGGTTTACGGTCTTGCGCTCGGTGGTACTGTCCTCACGGCTGGGATCGCGTATGAAACGCAGACGTCCTATATCCAGTCCAAGGTCTTTACCGCTGCGGCAGAAGGCACTTCCTTCACCGAAACCAGAACCAGCGGGCCCGATAGCGCGCCCATGGCAAGCGGGCCTTATGACGTGCGCCTTGGCTATGCGCAGACGCTTGAAATCCGCAAAAACCTGACCGAACGCGGATATGTATTGCAAGGCGAAACCGAATGGCAGGAACGCAAAATTGCGGGCATTCGCCTCTTCCCCATTTATAACGAAAAAGCGCAGGCCGGTTTGCGCATTACCGACGGGCTGGACCGTGAATTGCATGATGCGCGTTTTCCGCGTCAGGTGTATCCGGGCTTTGACGATATTCCGCCGGCTGTGGTCAAAAGCTTGCTCTATGTCGAAAACCGCGAACTTCTCAGCAACCGCCACGACGCCAAAAACCCCGCCATTGAATGGGAACGTCTGGTTTATGCCGCCAAGCAGGATTTGACAGGCAAAGGCGGCGCGGGTGCATCCACCCTTGCCACCCAGCTGGAAAAATTCCGCCATTCACCGGGTGGTGAAACCAATGGCGACAAAGTAGAAAAATTCCGCCAGATGCTGACCGCATCCGTGCGTGCATACCAGCAAGGCGAAAACACCACGGCAGAACGCCAGCGCATTGTGCTTGATTACATCAACGCCATTCCGCTGTCTGCTGTGCCGGGTTTTGGCGAAGTGCATGGATTTGCCGACGGGTTGAAAGCATGGTTCGGCAAAGACCCGAAACAGGTCAGCGACATTCTGCGCAAAGACGAAACCGGCATGTCCGATGCGGAAATGCAGGAAAAAGCCGTCGCATTCCGTGAATCGCTCAGCATTATCATGTCGGTCAAAAAGCCGTCGTCCTATTTCCTGCGTCAACGCGGCGAATTGGAATCCCGCGTCGATGCCTATCTGCCGCTTTTGGCGCAAGAAGGCATCATCAGCCCGCGCCTGCGCGATGCGGCGCTGGCAACCCGCGTGACCTATGCCGACCCCAAAGTCGTGCGCGCGGAACATACCCCGCCGCCGCAAACGCAAAAAGCCGTGACGGCTTTGCAGATCGACCTTCTGCGCGCGCTTGAAATGAAAAGCCTGTACGAGCTTAACCGCCTCGACCTGACCGCCCGCACCACGCTGGACGTGCCGGTTGACCGCGCCGTATCGGAAAAACTGCGCAGCCTGAACGACCCCGCCGTTGCCGCACAATACGGCATGACCGGTTTCCGCCTGTTGAAACCGGGACAGGGCGCCAATGTCACCTATACCTTTACGCTTTACGAACGTTTGCCGGACGGGCAAAACGTGCTGCGCGTACAGGCGGACAATTTTGACGGGCAGTTCAACCTGAACGAAGATTCAAAACTGGAACTCGGCTCCACCGCAAAACTCCGCACGCTGGTATCCTATATGGAAGCCATCGCGGATCTGCACGGCAAATTCAGCGCCATGGACGCAAGCGCCCGCAGCAGCATGACATTGCATCCGGATGACAAACTCAGCCGTTTTGTGGTCGATCATTTGCAATCCGAAACAGCCGATAAAACATTGAACGGCGTTCTGGAAGCCGCGCTGAACCGTACATACAGCGCCAACCCGCACGAACGTTTCTTTACCGGCGGTGGCGTGCATACGTTCAGCAACTTTGAAAGCAACGAAAACGGCCGCTCGTTTACGGTCAAGGAAG
>JAVEWI010000031.1:0-10646 GCA_034004625.1 Bdellovibrionales bacterium | reverse complement strand
TCATATTTTTGCGGGGCTTTCCGGTTTGCGCGCGGCCAATGCAGCAAGCGCGGCGCCTGCCGCAGCACCCGCACAGCGCGGCGAAATCAAGGTATCCGGCATGCCGCAATGTGTGATGGTGGAACATGGCGTTATCATGATCCTGCCGCCCGGCACCACGGAAGGCGAAAAGATTTCCCTGCCCGGTCTTGCCGCAGAACAAACACAGGAAATTGCCGATGGCGTGAAAGACGTTCTGGTCGCGGCTGTGATTAACAAAAGCCGGTTCAAATTGAAACTGCTGGATGTCAAAGACCGTTTTGGCGATGTGACGGAAACGATTTTGCAAGGCGAATACGACCGCGACAATATGCAGCCCGTGAAAGTATGGGCGAATGTAAAAGGCGAAACGGCGGCCTTGGCATCTGTTTTGCGCCGCGCTGTTTCAGCGGCGGTGCCTGATCTTGTCGCGTGATGTTTTATGATATTTTATGAACATTCAAACGGGGGGATCATATCCCCCGTTTTTTTGTTCCCGTCAGAATAATTTTTGCGCAATCGTCATGCCTTCGCCCGTGGGCAGCATGATGCCCAGATATTTTTCAGGATCGGCAAGGCGGCGGTTGAAATCGCGCATGGCTTTCAGCGCCGTATCACGCACGCGCGGCGGTCGTTCGGCCATCCATACCGCGTCAAACAACAGGGTATTGTCGCCAATGATCATGCCGCCCTTGCGCACATGGGTTTCCGCCCAATCCAGATAGGCGGCATAATTCAATTTATCCGCGTCAATAAAAATCATATCAAACGGCGCGAGGGGGGAAAGAGAGGCGAGGGTTTCGCGTGCATCGCCCTCTATCACCGTGATACGTTTTTCATGCGCCGTATGGGTGCGGGATTGTGCGGCGCGGGCGGCGTCTTTTTCCAGCGTCCAGATATGCCCGTCCGCGGGCAGTGCCGACGCCATGGACAAAGCGGAATAACCGCCCAGCGTGCCAATCTCGACAATTTTTTTGACCCCCGAAAGGCGGATGAGCAATTGCAGGATGCGGGCTTCTTCCGCATGGATGCTGATGCCGTCATTGGCGGCGGTTAATGCTGCGCGCGTCTGCGCCTGCGCCGCGTTTTCATGGCCGAAGAGGGTGCGGATATATTCTTCGCGGCTGGAGAATGTATCATTTGTCACGGGGACGTTTCCTTATCCAGTCATAGGCGAAATAAGCAGCGGCCAATGCCATGCAGGTGCCGTAAATTTCCCAAAATCCGATATCAAGCCATTCGACCAACAAAAAGGGGCCGAAAAAAATGACGGGCATCATGATGGCGGGCACGATGCTTTTGGCAAAACGTGCATGGCTGTCGGCATCGTTGTTTTCGCCGGAGAAAAACAGAAATACCAATAAGCCGGCAACCGGCAGGATGATAAGGATAATTTGGGCGGCAGACAATGGCATGATATATTTAACCTGTTTTTAAAATACAGTTATTTTGCCGCAGGGCGAAAGGGGTTGCAAGCATGCGCGTGGTTGTATTGACAGGGGCGGGTATTTCGGCGGAATCCGGCATTCGCACATTTCGCGGCGCCGATGGATTGTGGGAAGGCCACCGTATAGAAGACGTCGCCAGTCCGGAAGGTTTCCTGCGCGATCCCGCAACCGTTTACCGTTTTTATAACGAACGCCGTCAACAATTGACGGGGCCCGATATTGCGCCCAATGCGGCGCATGCGGCATTGGCAAAACTGGAATCCGCGCTGGGCGATGATTTTTTATTGGTCACGCAAAATATTGACGATTTGCATTGGCGTGCGGGCAACCGCCGCGTTTTGCCCATGCACGGCGAATTGCGCAAAAGCCGCTGCGATGCCTGCATGGCTGTGGAAGATTTCGATCATGATTTTAACGCCGCCACGCCGTGCCCGTCGTGCGGCGCTGCGGGGCATTTGCGACCGCATGTGGTGTGGTTTGGCGAAATGCCGCTGTATATGGACGAGATTTATCAGGCCTTGATGCGCTGCGATGTTTTTGCCGCCATCGGTACATCGGGGCATGTCTATCCGGCGGCGGGGTTTGTGGATATGGCGGCGCGCGCGGGGGCGGAAACGGTCGAGATCAATCTGGAACAATCCGCCGTCTATAGCGCATTCGACGAAGCCATTTACGGCGCGGCGACAGAAACCGTGCCCGCGTGGGTAGATAAAATTACCGCACCTGCATAGGTGCAAAATTTATCTCACCTGCATAGGTGCAAAAACTTAACGCACCATAAGGCCGCTGAACGGATCAACGTGGCAGTTGTCGAGCCAGAACACATCGCTTTCCGCAGGTGCGGGCAGGCCCGCGGCAACAGCGCGTGATATATCGTTCATCACCGCATCCGGCCATGGCGGGTTGATGATGAGGATGCCGCTGCCGCCCATGCGGTAATGTTCCTGCGGCGGTGTTGCCATGTTGATTTCGCTGACCAATGCCTGGCGTATGCCGGATTTGACCAATTCCGCTAACATCGCGCGGTGCCCGCCCGCAGGCATAATGGGGTACCAGACAAAAAGGCACAGATGCGGCATTTTTTTCAGCGCGCGCAAAATCACCTTGGGCAATTCGGCATATTCGTTTTTGATTTCATAGCTGGGGTCAATCACGGCCACGGCGCGGCGTTCCGTTGTGGGGATGGTATCCGCCAAAACTTTCAGCCCGTCGTCCTGCACAATTTGCGTGCGCACAGGCGCGGCGTCTTGCGCGGCGGCAATGGCTTGCTGCAAATGTCCGTATTCGCCGGGGTGGCGTTCAACCAATACCAGACGGTCCGACCCGCGCAGCATTTTGCGCGCAATCATGGCAGAACCGGGGTAATGCGCCAAAGCGCCATCCGCGTTAAAGCTTTCAATCATATCCATATAGGGTTTCAAACTGGCGGGCAAGGATGCGCGTTTGTCCCAAAATCCGGTAATGCCGTTGTCAAATTCACGGTTTTTTTGTGCTTCCGCATCGTCCAAGGCATAAAGTCCGCGGCCCGCATGGGTGTCGACCACCGCCATGCCGCCGGGTTTGGCGCAAAGTGTTTTGAAAAGCTGCACCAGCAACGCGTGTTTTTGGACGTCTGCGAAATTGGCGGCGTGATAGATGTGCTGATAAGATAACATGGCTTGGTTATAGACAGATATTGCGCAAAGAAAAAGCCCCCGAAGGAGACTTCGGGGGCTTTTTGATCCTGAAAGTGCGATTAGGCAGCTTTAAGGTTCACAGCCGTCATACGACCAGCGCGATCGGGCGCCAGTTCGAATTCGATCTTCTGGCCTTCGTTCAGGCTCTGCAAGCCGGATTTTTCAACAGCAGAGATGTGAACAAATACATCATTCCCACCTTCATCGGGAACGATAAAGCCGAAGCCTTTTTTGTTATTGAACCATTTTACGGTACCGCTAGGCATACCAGTTTCTCCTTGAGTCAAGTTGTCGTATGACGGCACAGCCGCCGGGTGTCTATAGCCGCTGTGTCCAAGCCGCATCGCAAGCGAGTGAAGTTGAGTACAGTTCAGCCGTAATCTAGGAGTAGCCCATTTCATATCCCCCCGCAACTGCAAATCGGGCAGGGGGAATGGCTTTTTTGCTTATTAAGCTATTGATTTTTAAAATGAAAATATTCTTACGGCGTTATGTCAGGGCGATCAGCCAGACCAAAGCCGCCAGAATCAGCGCAACCAGCACCGCGGCGCTGCCCGCGTCCTTGGCATGTTTGGCCAGCGGGTGGTGTTCGGGCCCGAAACGGTCGATGGCCGCTTCGATGGCGGAGTTCAATAATTCCACCACCATCACCAGCAAAACGGCGGCAATCATCATCGCCATCATGGCTTTGTCCGGCGCGATGAAAAAGGCGAGGGGGATCAAAACCGCCGCCGCCACGCATTCCTGCCGGAACGCGGCTTCTTTGCGGAATGTCGAAACCAATCCATCGCGCGAATAACCAAAAGCGCGGATGATACGCGTGATGCCTGTGGCTTTTGGTTTCGTTTCGGGCGATGTCATCATGCCTCGGCTTCCGGTTTTATCTTGCGCTGTTCATAGGCATTGTAAATATCGCGGATGGGCCCGCCCATGGTCAGCGCCATGTCTGTCGGCATGTCGGCCACAATGCGGCCCTGATCCAAAAACAGGATACGGTCAAACATGGGCAGCAGATGCAGGCGGTGCAGCGTCGCGATAATCGTTTTGCCTTGGAAATGGGTGAAGAGATTTTTGAAAATCTTTTCCTCCGTCATCAAATCCACGCTGCTGGTGGGCTCGTCCAAAAGAACGATGTCCGATTGCTCCGCCGCGAAAATACCGCGGGCAAGGGCCAGGCGTTGCCGCTGCCCGACCGACAGGTTCACGCCTTTTTCGCGGATGTCTGTATCGAGGCCTTGCGGCAATTGCGCCAGAACGGGCATGAATTCGGCCAAGGACAAAGCGCGGAAAACATCCGTATCCGGTACATCAAGGCCAAAAGTCACGTTGAACCGCATGGTGTTTTCGAAGACTTCGGGGTCTTGCGGGATCAACGTCGTGACCTGCGCCAATTGGGCAAAATCGGCGGGACTGCCGTCTATGGTGGTCTCCACACTGTCGGGCGCGCGCAGGGCACGCAGCAAGGTCAGCAAGGTTGATTTCCCCGCGCCCGATGTCCCGATCAGCGCGATGTTTTCCCCGCGGCGCAGGGTCAGGCTGACATCCTGCAACGTGGACGGTCTGCCGCCCGCGGCATCACCGCGGTGGGTAAAACGCAAATGGTCGAGGCGGATATTTTGCCACCCCGTGGGCGGTGCGGGCAATTCACTGCCGGTCAGGCGGGCGTGGTCATCCAGAATGCCTTGGGTGGAACGCAGGTCGGCCAGCGTTTGCAGCCATGTGCTGTGAATGGACATCAGGCCGAAACCTTGCTGCCCCACGCGGCTTTGGTACAAATAAACGGTGACCAGCGTACCCGCCGCAATGGCCTGCCCGCTGTCCAGCTGGAACCAGATATAGCCGAGCAGGATCAAACCCAGCATCAGCACATTCAGCATGGTATAGATAAAATAACGCCATTCGTTGATTTTGACTTCACGCATAAACGGCGGCATGGCCAGATGCAATTTGGACAGCAGCGTATCGCGCGAAAAGCTTTGCAAACGCAAAACGATGATGCTGACCATATTGCTGACGAAATCAAAAAAAGTGGCGCTGGCGCCGTGGGTGACTTCGTTGGTTTCGTGGATGGCTTCCGTCATGCGGCGGTTCAGCACAATGATGCAGAGCATGGCGAGGATAAAGCTTATCAAGCTGGCAACGCCAATCGCAATATTAAACCACATCAGCATGCCGATGGCGCCGGCCAGCGTTACCACGTTTTGAAAACTGACAAAGCCGTTGGCGACAAAGTTTTTCAGCGCAAGGCCCGCCGTGCGGATGCGGTTGATGGTGCTGCCCGAATGGTGATCCTGATGCCAGGCCAGCGGCAATTCGGTCAAACGTTCAAACATGCGGGTGACGTATCCGACGTAGACAACCTGACTGGCGCGGCGTTCCAATACGCGGCCCGGCCCGTGGAGCGTCCACATCAGGAAATTGCACAAAATGATAAGCCCCAGATACAGCGCGCAGTCGTAGAAAAGATTATCTCCCGCCTGCTGCAACGTATTCACCAATTGCCCCAGCAAATACGGCGTGGCGAGTTCAAAGCCGATCGCGAAGACAAACATGATGTGATAGACGATGATGGTTTTGCGTTCGCGCCCCGCATAAATCCACGATTCACGCCACAAGCGGACATAGGAAAAATTCCACCACGGCTGGGCGGGGCGGGCAGTATCCGAAGGTGTGACGGCGGCGACGGGGGTGGCGGTGGTCATGGCTTTCCTGTGCGTGGGGCGTGGCGGGCGAATCTGTGATGCGGCACATCATATCCAGAATCCGGCGCGGGCGGCAGGGGGGATTTATGCGCCAAAATAGGCAGTGGCGGCGGGGTGGACAGATAGAATTTCCCCGAATCTGCCCAAAATGCTATGCAGACGGGCGGGCAATACCCGTGACCTTATAATTATAAAGAAACTACCGGCACCACACATGGCATCTTCCCTTATCCTCAGCGTCCAAGAAGGCAGCGTCGCCTTCAGCGAAAAAATGATTTTCGACAACCTCTCCTTCAACATTCACGAAGGGGATAAAATCTGCCTTGTCGGTAAAAACGGCACGGGCAAATCGACGTTGATGAATATCATCACGGGGGACAAGGATCTGGACGAAGGCGAACGCTGGGTTTTGCACGGCGTCACCATCGGGTATTTGCAGCAGGAAATTGTGCCGGTGCCGGGGCAGACGGTTTACGATTTCGTGTTCCAGCAATTGAAATTGTCGGGACAGGAAGAAGAAAACCTGTACAAGGTTGATATGGTGATAGAACCTCTCGATCTGAAACCGGAAGACCGCATGGACAGGCTTTCGGGCGGGCAGTTGCGCCGCGCCGCGCTCGCGCGGGCACTGGTGGAAGAACCTGAAATTCTGCTGCTGGACGAACCCACCAACCACCTTGACCTTGATGTCATCGAATGGCTGGAAAAATATATAAAATCCTACCGTGGCGCTGTTTTGTGCGTCAGCCACGACAAAACATTCCTGTCGAATATTTCGGATAAGATCTTCTGGCTCGACCGGGGGCGCATGCGCGTCTGCCCGCGCGGTTTTGCGCATTTTGATGAATGGTCGACCGAACTTTTAGAGCAGGAAGAACGCGAGCTGAAAAACCGCGCCAAACTGGTCGAGCAGGAAGTCGAATGGGCCAGCCGCGGGGTCAAGGCGCGCCGCAAACGCAACGTACGGCGTCTTGAAATCATGCATCAGGAACGTGCACGGTTGAAACAGGATCAAAGTTCATTCCGCCGCATGATGGCCAAGGTTGATATTGGCGAGATGGAGAATGCGGAGCTTGGCTCCCGCGTTGTGGCGGAATTTTTCAAAGTCGATAAAAAATATACGCACGAAGACGGGCGTGATATCTGCATTCTGGACAAGTTCAGCATGCGCATGACCAAAGGCGACCGCATCGGCATTCTGGGCCGCAACGGGTCGGGCAAAACATCGTTTTTGAAAATGCTGACCGGCGAAGAAAAGCCGGATATGGGCAAAGTCAAATTGGCGCGCGATCTGGAAGTTTCCTATTTCGATCAAAAACGCCGCGACCTGCTGCCCGATGCGACGATCCAGCAGGTTTTGTGCCCGCAGGGCGGGGATTATATTCAGGTCATGGGAAAAACCCGCCATATTTGCGGGTATTTGAAAGATTTCCTGTTTGAGCCATCCATGGTAATGCAGCGCGTGGGCACATTATCGGGCGGGCAGAAAAACCGTTTGCTGTTGGCCAAAATTCTGGCCGATCCGAAACCTTTGCTGATTTTGGACGAGCCGACCAACGATCTGGATATGGATACGCTGGATAGGCTCGAAGAAATTTTGTCGCATTACACCGGCACCTTGGTGGTGGTCAGTCACGACCGCGATTTTCTGGACCAGAGCGTCAGCAAAATCCTGGCCTTCGAAGGCGATGGCATTGTCGATGCCTGCATCGGCGGTTATACTGATTACCTGGCCATACGCGATAAGTTGCGCGCCGAGCGCCGCAAACGCCAGGAAGAAGAAGACGAAGATCGCGGTTTTATCCGCAAAGAGCCGGCTGCGGAAAAACCCGCGCTTAAAACGGAACAGCCGCCCAAACCTGTGGCGGCAAAAAAGCTGACATATAAATTGCAGTACGAGCTGGATAACCTGCCCGCAAAAATTGCGGGGCTGGAAAAGGAAATCGAAGATAACGAAAAACTGCTTGAAGATGCGACGTTGTTTGAACGCGACCGCGGGCAATTTGATACGGCATCGAAACGTCTTTTGCTGGCCCGTGCGGATTTGGAAATGGCGGAAATGCGCTGGCTGGAGCTTGAAGACATGCGCGCTGCATTGGACGCGTAAAGCGGGGCTGCCCCCGATTCCCCCTATATTTATAATGCCTGTGGAAAACTGGGAAAACCCCCGATTCTAAGGTACTTTCAGCATTCCGACCTGTGGATAACTGGGTAAAATAGCGTTTTTTCGGGGGTTTTATGCCTATTCAGGGCAAAAAAACGCTTAAAACCCCACAAAAATGGGGGTTTTGTGCAGTTTCCTATTGGCGGGGTTTGGTGAATCTGTCATGAATCAAAGTGTCACCGCGCGAAGGGGATGAACTGAAGGGGATGGCCTGTTTGATAGGGCTTTCCGCGCATTTCAAACGCCGGTCGTTCAACATCTCATAGTGAGTTTTTAAAATGGCTAAAGCAACTCAACCCACCGTTACCCTGAAAAACATCGCTGCTGATATCGCTGAAAAGCACGAACTGACCAAAAAGCAAGTTAACGCGATCATGGACGACCTGATCACGGCTCTCGTGAAAAACCTGAAAAAAGGCAACCGCGTTCGTCTCGCTGGCCTCGGCATCCTGCAAGTGCGCAAGCGCGCTGCACGCATGGGCCGTAACCCTGCAACCGGCGAAACCATCAAAATTCCTGCCAAAAAGAAAATCGCTTTCCGCGCTGCGAAAGAGCTGAAAGAAGCTGTTGGCAAATAATTCTCCGGCGTCTCTGCTTTTATGCGGACGCCGTTGATGCAAAAAAACCCGCTCTGGCAACAGGGCGGGTTTTTTTATGTTTCTGGCGTCGCGGTTTGCCGCAGGCGTGCGGGGCTTTTTTCTTTTTTCGCGCGCGGCTATTTTCTCTTTTTCGCGCGTGGCTATTTTCTCTTTTTCGCGCGTGGCGCGATGGTGCCTAATGCGGGGCCGCCGGCTTCTTGCACCAATCTGTCGCTGGCCGCTTCCAGTCTTTCTTCCAGCGTTTTCATGGTTTGCAGCGGCGCCTCGCCCGCAGGCAGCGGGGGCAGGAATTCAAACACAATCGTGCCCGATTTTTTGAAAAACGCATTACGCGCCCAATAAACGCCGGTGTTCAATGCCATGGGCACGATGGGGACGTTCAGGTCTTTGTATATTTTGGCAAGGCCGGGTTTGTAATCTTCCACTGCGCCGGGGGCGACGCGCGTGCCTTGGGGGAAAATAATCACGTTACGTTTTGTGTCCATGGCGGCGCGGCATCCCGCAATCATGGCGCGCATGGATTCCATGCCGGCGCTGCGGTCGATGGCGATCAACCCCATGCGTTTGGGGTAAAGCCCCCAGACGGGCAGGCGGGTCAGTTCTTTTTTCAGCACGATCACGGGATAGTCCAGTTTTTCCATGAACGGCAGTTTCAATGTTTCATAGGCCGATTGATGTTTGGCCGCGATGATATAGGGCGTATCGGCGGGCAGGTTTTCAAGCCCGCGCAGCTCAAGCCGGATCCCCATCACGTATTTTTCGATAAGGGTAATATAGCCCGCGTAAAAACGCGCAATCATGGCCGTGCAGCGGCGCGGCGGCAGGACGAATGTCCAGAGCAGCACAAGGCTCCAAAACAGCGAGCCGAAAACATACAGCAGGTTGAAAACGATGGAGCGAAGTTTATCCATTACCGGTTTAGCGGGCATCAAAAAATCCTTCGTACGAAAGTGATAACAGAAGCCGCGAGGAATTTTGAATATTCGCGGATAATCAGGCTGCGGGCGGCGCTGTCACGCCACCAGTTGTCGATGTCGAGCCCTTCCGGCACCACGGGCCAGGGGCGGATGCGCAAATCGGGCGCGGCGCGGCGCATTTCAAGCAGGGCGCGTTTCATGTGGTAATGCGATGTGACAAGGTAGAGCGACCGGAAGCCTTCGCTTTGCATCCATGCGGCGGTTTCATCCGCGTTGCCCGCTGTATTGTCGGCTTCAAACCCCAAGGTGACGCAGCAATCAATGCTGCTGTTATCGGCGTCTCTTTTCCATTGCGCCAAAAGTTCGCGCACTTCCACGCCTTGATACACGCCGGATATAAACAGTTTTTTGCCGCGTTCCTGCGCCAGCAGGTCAAAACCCGTTTGCAGACGGTTGCTGCCGCCGGTCAATACCACAACGGCGTCCAGCATGTCGCGGGCGGGCAGGGGGCCGGTGCCGGTGCGCATGTTTTGTTTTTGCGCGACATCGGTATCGTTAAAAATATTGCGGGTGAAATTATAAAGCCCCGCAAGCCACAAAGCCGCCATCAGAACAGCGACAAGCGCGAATTGCGCGGGGCGTTTCATTTTGTGTATAGGCTGCATCGGGGCGGCCTAGCCCAAACGGCGCAGGGCGCCAAGGACGGTTTTCTGCGCGGTGAAATGCGCAATCATGGTGCCGATCAGCACGGGCGCGAAAACCAGCAGCGCCCATTCCAGCGGGGCGAGGGAGATATCGGGAAAAATCGCGCTGTCCACACGTTGCGTGGTACGGCTGACGATATAAAGCGTGCCCAGCATGGCGGCCACGCCCACGATGGCGCCTTTCAATGTGCCTTTGAGCGTATGGTGGCGGAATTGCCGCGCAATGTATTCATCATGCGCGCCGATCATGTGCAATGTTTCAACCTCGGGATGGTGAATGGCCAGCTTGGCCCGCACAATCCCCGAAATGGCAACGATGGCAAGCAGCATGATAACGCTGGAGAGTAACATCACAAAAATCCGCGCGGTATTGACCAGCGTCGCGACGTCTTTCAGCGTATCGTCATGCGTGTCCACC
>JAVEWI010000030.1:0-10682 GCA_034004625.1 Bdellovibrionales bacterium | reverse complement strand
AGGCGCGTGTGATGTTTGTGGGCGATGCGCCGGGCACGGACGAAGACCTGCTGGGCAGACCCTTTGTCGGCGTAAACAGCCAGATGCTGGATAAAATGCTGGGCAGTATCGGGATTAACCGCGAAGAACATGTCTATATCAGCAACGTCATCAATTGGCGCCCGCCGGGCAACCGCGCGCCGGATGATGCTGAAATTGTGCTGAGCCTGCCCTTCATCCGCCGCCATGTGGAACTGGTCAACCCTGCTGTGATTGTGTTTGTGGGCGGCGTTGCGGCAAAAGCCATGTTGGAAACCGCACAGGGGGTGACACGTTTGCGCGGCAAATGGACGGAATATGCGTCGCCCGGTCTGGCGCAGCCGATTCCGGCGCTGTGCATGTTTCATCCGGCGTATCTTTTGCGCTCGCCCCAGCAGAAATCTTTGGCATGGGCAGATTTGTTGTCATTAAAAACCAAATTGCGCGCGCTCGGCGTTATTTCCTGACTTTTTTAGGCAAGGCATCCTTTTTTTTGTCCCGGTTTGTTTGACAAAATCACGAACCGCCCATAGCATTAAAAACATAGGAAAGCCGAGCACAATGAAAACCGTACGCACCGTACATATTCAGAACCTTCTTGTGTCCAACATTGTTGTAAGCAATGTGGCGCTCGCGCCCTGTATGTCATGTCATAGCGCCCAGCAGCGACAGATTACCAAGCAACTTATTTGTTGCTGATCCTGCTGCCAAACATTTACCTGAGTGTGCGCTTTATCAGGTTCCCTATCAAAAAATGACTATAACAAAGGCCTGACCTTACGCGCTTAACGCCTTGTGTCTGGCCCCAAACCGGGAGAATACCCATGACGAACGCTGCCCTGAAAACTTCTGCCTTGAAAGCCCCTGCCGAGTGGGAAGTTGATGACGTTAAAAAAATTGCCCGCCATACTTCGGGGCTGGTGGTTCAGTTTGACCGCCGCAAAGGCCAGCCAGCCGCGCTGGATATTATCGGTCTGGAAAAACTCTCCGGCACGGGCTGGTCTGACCGCGTGAACATCCTGATCGAACAGGGGATCGCGCTTCTGGACGCTTGATGGGGCCGCGGACACACCTCTATAAGAAAGGGCAGGGGCGTTAGGGCATTCTGTTGGCGGCAGGATGTATAAACCCTGCTGTTATATATATGTGTAGAAATGCCGCATGTTTCCGCAGGCAACCTTTTGCCTGCCATGGTATGCGCTAAAGGGCTCCGTTAGAATCGCGGCAGTTTTGAATAACTGTTCCTTATTTATTTCCATAATTAATAAAAATATGCGATCATAGCAGGCAATAAGGCCTTGTTTTGGCGTTTTAATTTTCAATAATGTCGTAAAAGTTTGCCAAAGGCCCCTTTTCGCGCTACGACTCTTGCACCTTTGAACAACAGAGGCGTGTGTGTTTTGATCACGACCACAATGCAAAAACAGATCCGCGGGATATTGGCCGTGGCGGCCATGGTTTCCTGTATCGGTACAGCGCTGGCGGCAACGTCCATGCCCGTACCGGTGCGCAAACCGGCGGCGGCTGTAAAGCCGGCGGAAACGCGGGATATTAAAAAGAGCAATCAGGCATCTGCGGATGTGCTGCGCCCGCGGCGCAAGCCGCAAGGGGCCATGCCATCCATGGCCCATCTTCCGGCTGCTGCGGCTTCTGCTGCTGCGGCTTCGGTCTTGCCTGTGCAGCGTCCATCTATTTTCAGCCGCGTTTTCGGGCATATTTCTGCGGGCAAACGCCTGACCGACCATGACGCCGCGCGCTATGCACATATTTTCGCTTTTCAGGACGTGGGGGATTTTACCCGCGCTGATGCCGAAATTGCCAAGCTGGACGATGACCGTATTTTGGGGCATGTCATGTACCAGCGTTTTATGCATCCGCAATATACTGCACGCTACGACGAACTGGCGACATGGATGAACCGTTATGCAGATTATCCGGGTGCGCAAAAAATCCGCGATCTGGCTTTGCGCAAACGTCCGGCGGGCGCGGCGGAATTGCCGGCGGCGAATTACGGGCGCGGCGTGATGGGGCAGCAGGATTACGATGTCGGGCAATTGGCCCAGCCGCATGTTACCACGCGCAGCCATAGCGGCCGTGCCAAAGAAATTATTTCCACCATCCGCCGTAACCTGTCCAACGCGCCGGCAACCGCGCTGCGTACGCTGGAAACGGATGAAGCCCGCCGCATTTTCTCGGCCGAAGAATACGACAGTTTGCGCGGCGACGTTGCGGCGTCTTATTTCTTTAACGGCAGAACGCGCGAGGCATACGAGATTGCCAGCCTTGGCGCGAACCGGTCAAAACTCGACGCGCCGCAAGCCGGATGGATCGCAGGCCTTGCCGCGTGGAAAATGGGCAAATACGAAGAATCTGCAGGCTTTTTCGAATTGACGGCGAATTCGTCACGTTCCTCCGCATGGATGAGTGCCGCCGGCGCCTACTGGACTGCGCGCTCTTACCTGCGCAGTCATAAACCGCATAAAGTCGGCTATTGGCTGCGCCGCAGCGCTGAATATCCGCGTACATTCTATGGCATTATCTCGCTCAAAGCCCTGGGCATGGAACAGGTGAAATTTAACTGGGAAGTGCCTTCGCTCAGCGACCGCCATGTGAAGGCTTTGTCTGCCGTGCCTGCAGGCCGCCGTGCTTTGGCGCTGGTCGATGCGGAGCGTTTTGATCTGGCCGAGCTTGAAATGCGCCAAATCAATCCGGGCCGTGATTTGTTGTTGCAGGAATCCATGATTGCGCTGGCCACGACCAAGGGCATGCCCCATCTGGCTATGCGTATGGGCAGTGCGTTCCGCGATGCGCAGGGCGATCTTTATGATGCCGCGCTTTACCCCGATGCGCCCTGGGGGCCGGAACGCGGTTTCCATGTGGACAAGGCCTTGGTCTATGCCTTTATCCGGCAGGAATCAAAATTTGATCCGCAAGTGACGAATAAATCGTCAGGCGCGCAAGGTTTGATGCAGCTGATGCCTGCGACCGCGCGCCATGTGGCCAATCAATATGGCGAAAAGCTGGAAGACGGCCGCCTGCGCGACCCGCAAATCAACATCGACCTTGGACAAAAATATCTGGCCGAGCTTTTGTCGCATGACGCCGTGAACAACAACCTGTTCAAACTGGCCGTGGCTTATAACGCGGGACCGGGAAAATTGGGCCGCTGGCAGCAAAGCGTGCGCTACGAAGACGATCCGCTTTTGTTTATCGAATCGATCCCCGCGGCGGAAACCCGTATTTTTGTCGAACGCGTTTTAGCCAATTACTGGATTTACCGCATTAAATTCGGCCAGCGCATGACGTCGCTGGATAACGTGGTGGAAGGCGATTGGCCGCTTTATAACGGCCAGGACATCAACGAAAAGCGCAGTTTTGCCGAATCCGGCTTTTTTGGGCGTCCCTGATCCCGCCAGCGCCTCCTGCATCCGCGCCAAGGCATTTGCGCAATGCCGCATCATCCAGTAATATATCTCGCCGGAAAAGCCGTTAAAACGGCTTTTGGCATTTTCAATCATAACCACACAAAGGGCTGCCCGATAACAGGGCGGCATTGGCAAAGAGGCAAACCATGACCAGCGCAAACGACGTCCGCAGAACATTTATCGAGTTCTTTAAAAAGAACGGACACGAAGCGGTGGCGTCGAGCCCTCTGGTCCCGCGCAACGACCCCACCATGATGTTCACCAATTCGGGCATGGTGCAGTTTAAAAACGTTTTTACCGGTGTTGAAAAGCGCCCCTATAGCCGCGCGACCACGGCGCAGAAATGCGTGCGCGCAGGCGGCAAGCATAACGACCTCGACAACGTGGGATTCACCGCGCGCCACCATACGTTTTTTGAAATGCTGGGGAATTTCTCCTTTGGCGATTATTTCAAGGAACAGGCCATTTCCTTTGCCTGGGACTTGATCAACAAAGAATTCGACATGCCCAAAGACCGCCTGCTGGTCACGGTTTATTCCGAAGACGAAGAAGCGGCGAAACTGTGGAAATCCATTGCCGGTTTTACTGACGACCGCATCATCCGCATTCCCACTCATGACAATTTCTGGATGATGGGCGACACGGGGCCTTGCGGCCCTTGTTCGGAAATTTTCTATGACCACGGCGACAAAGTCGCGGGCGGCCCCCCGGGCAGTGCGGATCAGGACGGCGACCGTTATATCGAATTCTGGAACAACGTATTCATGCAGTTTGAACAGCTGCCCGATGGCAGCCGCATCAACATGCCCAAACAGTCGATTGACACGGGCATGGGGCTGGAACGCATGACGGCGCTGCTGCAGGGCAGCCATGATAACTACAGCGTGGATTTGCTGCGCTCTATCATCGAAACGACCGCGCAGTTGACCAATACGGATCCCGACGGGCCGAAAAACGTATCGCACCGCGTGATTGCGGATCACCTGCGTTCCGCCGCTTTCCTGATTGCCGAAGGCGTCATGCCATCGAACGAAGGCCGCGGTTACGTCCTGCGCCGTATCATGCGCCGCGGTATGCGTCATGCGCATTTGCTGGGCGCGACGGAGCCTTTGATGTACCGCCTGCTGCCGACGTTGCAGGCCAAAATGGGCGCGACATATCCGGAGCTGAATGAAGCCGGCGCCCTGATCGCGGAAACATTGAAACAGGAAGAAACCCGTTTCAAAAAAACGCTCGACCACGGCCTGTCTTTGCTGGCGACCGAAACGGCGAAGCTTGGCGACAAAGAACCTTTGTCCGGCGATGTGGCGTTTAAACTTTATGATACCTTCGGCTTCCCGCTCGACCTGACGCAGGACGTTTTGAAACGCGAACAATCGCGCGAAGTCGATGTGGCCGGTTTTGAATCCGCCATGGAAAAACAGCGCGAAACCGCACGTAAATCATGGGCGGGTTCGGGCGAAGCCGCCACTGAAACCGTCTGGTTCGGCATCAAGGAAAAAACCGGCGTGACCGAATTCCTCGGCTATCAGCAAGAACAGGCCGAAGGACAGGTTCTGGCGCTGGTCAATGCCAAAGGCGAAGAAGTACAAAGCGCCAAGGCCGGTGAAGACGTGATGATTGTCGTGAACCAGACGCCTTTCTACGCGGAATCCGGCGGTCAGGTTGGTGACCATGGCTGGATCACAACCGCCAAGGGCGGCGACGTTGTCGTGGGCGATTGCGTGAAAAAACTGGGCGGGTTGTTCGTGCATGTCTCCACGGTGAAAAAAGGCGACATTAACGTGGGCGATGCGGTCGAGATGAAAATCTGCACCAAACGCCGCGACGCCATCCGCGCCAATCACTCGGCAACTCACTTGCTGCATGCGGCGCTGCACCGCCATCTGGGCAAACATGTTGTGCAAAAAGGATCTTTGGTCGATGACACGCGTCTGCGTTTTGACATCAGCCAGCCGGTGCCGATCGAAGCCGAGCAGCGCGCCGTGATCGAGGCAGAAGTCAACGACCGCATCCGCATGAACAGCGAAGTGAATACGCGTTTGCTGCCGATTGACGATGCGCGTGCCTTGGGCGCCATGGCGATGTTTGGCGAAAAATATGATGATGAAGTGCGCGTGGTATCCCTGGGCGGGGCAGACCCCGAAGGCGAACGTGCGGCTTATTCGCTTGAACTGTGCGGCGGTACGCATGTGCGCCGCACGGGCGACATCGGTTTGTTCCGCATTGTATCCGAAAGCGCGCTGGCCGCAGGCATCCGCCGTGTGGAAGCCGTCACGGGCGCGGGCGCTCTCAAATATCTGGCCGAACAGGAAACGCGCGTGCAGGATATTGCCGCGATTTTGAAATCGTCACCGGCGGAAACCGTTTCGCGGGTCGAAGCATTGGTCAGCGACAAGAAAAAGCTGGAAAAAGAAATTGCCGACCTGCGCCGCAAATTGGCAACGGGCGGTGCCGCGGGGGCTGCGCCGGACGTGAAAACCATTAACGGCGTGAAATTCTCCGCCCGCGTTCTCGAAGACGTTCCCGCGAACGAGCTGAAACCCATGGCGGATGATTTGAAGGCGAAGCTCGGCTCCGGCGTTGTGGCGCTGGTGTCTGTGTCCGGCGAAGACGGCAAGGCATCGCTGGTCGTGGCTGTGACGCCCGATCTGGTTAAAAACGTCAATGCCGTGGATCTGGTTAAAACCGGTTCCGCCGTTTTGGGCGGCAAGGGCGGCGGCGGCCGTCCCGACATGGCGCAGGCTGGCGGGCCGGATGGCAAGATGGCCAATGACGCCGTTGCCGCGATCGAGGCGGCGCTGGCGGGTTAAACCCCATCTGTACAAGCATTGCAAAAGCCGGGCATGTGGAATCACTGCCCGGTTTTTTGTATGTACGGGCGGGGATGAGTCGCTAAGCGCCTGAAATCCAAGGCGGTTGCACGGGGTTGATTTATCTGTAAAAACTCCGTATAGAAGCCCTACCGCAAGGCAAAGGGCCCTGCGGCTCCGCATACAGGGGACGGCACAAGTTTCCCCGACCATGACAAAAGAGGGACATAAAAATGGCTAAGGAACGTACACTGTCGATCATCAAGCCCGATGCAACGCGCCGCAACCTGACCGGCAAAATCAACGCGAAATTCGAAGAAAAAGGCCTGCGTATTGTTGCGCAAAAACGCCTGCAGCTGAGCGAAGCCCAAGCTGGCAAATTCTATGAAGTGCACAAAGAGCGCCCCTTCTACGGCGAACTGGTCAGCTTCATGATCTCCGGCCCCGTTGTTGTTCAGGTTCTGGAAGGTGATGATGCCGTTGCCGCAAACCGCACGATCATGGGCGCAACCAACCCCGCCAATGCAGAAGCCGGCACGATCCGCAAAGAATTCGCTGAATCTATCGAAGCAAACTCGGTACACGGTTCTGACAGCCTGGAAAACGCGAAAAACGAAATCGCGTTCTTCTTCAGCGAAACCGAAATCGTCGGCTAATTGCCGCACGGTTTAAAACAAAAACCCGCCGCGATTTTTCCGGCGGGTTTTTTGTTGCGCTTTTACGGCGCGTTTATTCTTTCATGAAAGCATCCAGCTGCGCACGCGTATCTGCGTAAACGGGGCGCAGCCTGGCAACGATATCCGCCAGTGTATCGAGGGGGAATTGTTCCTTTGCCTGACGCTCCAGCCTGCCGGCAATATCGCTGATGGCTGTCATGCCGAAATTGGCTGTCATGCCTTTGATGTCGTGCCCGCGTGTGCCCAGGCCTGCGATGTCACCTTCTGCGGCGGCTTTTTCGGCATCTGTAATCAGCTCTTCGGTTTTATCGTAAAGCCCTTGCATCATTTCATCCATCTGCGCCTTGCCCAGGCTGGATTTCAAGCTGCCCAGCATTTCCGGATCAAAAAGACGCGGGCCATCAAATGCGGGTGCAGGCGTCGGCGCTGTTTTTGCGGCAGCGGGTGTGGTTGCTTGTTGCGCCATATCTGCATCCGGATCGGGGAAGGGCTCGTTCGGGTCGTAATCGGGCAAGGCATCCGGATCAGGGAAAGCTTCATTGGGATCGTAATCGGGCAAGGCATCCGGATCAGGGAAGGCTTCGTTCGGATCGTAATTGTCAATCGCGGGTGGCGTGATTTCGCCATTTGCGGCGGCTGCCTCGACCAGCGCTGCGTCATTCACGGGGGCTGGTACATCTAGCTGGATATTGGCAGCGGACGGTGCGGTGGGGGTGTGGTCGGCGTTTTGTGCCGCGGCGGGCGCGGGGGCATTGGCTGCGGCTGTTTTGGCTGGGACTGTATGCGCAGATGTTTGCGGCGCGAAGGGGGCAATTTTGGCGCGCAGCTCGTCCGGATTGACGGGTTTGCTGATGAAATCATTCATGCCTGCTTCGTGGCAACGCGTGACGTCTTCGGGGCGTGTATTGGCCGTCATGGCAATGATGGGGATCTGGGCCTTGTCAGGCTCCGGCAGGCGGCGGATGGTTTCGGTTGCGCAAACACCGTCAATGGTGGGCATTTCCATGTCCATCAGGATCACGTCAAAACGGCGCTCTTTCAAAAGGGCGTAGGCGCCTTCTGCGCCGCCGACGGTAACCATTTCATGCCCGTCTTTTTCAAGCAGGCCGGCAATCACGCGCTGGTTGATGATATTGTCGTCCACAACCAGAATGGACATAGGCGCAGCGGCGCCGGGCGCAGGATGTCCTGCCAGAGCGTGAAGGTCTTCGGCGCCGTATTCCATGGACAGAATGAAATAGAACGTGGTGCCCCGGCCCGGTTTGCTGGTAATCTGGATGATGCCGCCCATGGCTTCGACCAGTTGTTTGCAAATGGCAAGGCCCAGCCCCGTGCCGCCAAAATTGCGGGAGATGCTGGAGTCTGCCTGACCGTAAGGTGTGAAGAGTTTTTTCTGGCCTTCTTCGGAAATGCCGATGCCCGTATCGGATACGGCGAAATAAACGCGCGGGCGCTGCGGGTCGTTATCGTAAAGGCGCGCTGTAATGGTGACCGCGCCGGTATCTGTGAATTTGATGGCGTTGCCGACCAGGTTCAGGAATATCTGGCGCAGGCGGGTGGGATCGCCCTTCAAATAGGCTGGCATCTGCGGATCTATTTCAACGCTCAAGCCGATTTTCTTTTCTTCTGCACGGCCCGACATCAGCATGGCGACGGATTCAATCACCTTGGGCAGGTCGAAATCAATGCTTTCGATTGTCATCTTGCCTTCTTCAACTTTGGAAAGGTCAAGGATGTCGTTCAGCAGGGTCAACAGGGCGTCGCCGGAATATTGAATGGTGCGGGCGTATTCTTCCTGCTGTTTATTCAGGTTGGTGTCGAGCAGCAGGCGGATCATCCCCATGATGCCTGTCATGGGCGTGCGGATTTCATGGCTCATGACAGCCAGGAAGTCCGATTTGGCTTTGTTCGCGTTGTCGGCGGTTTCTTTTGCATGGCGCAGGGCTTGGATGCGCTCGGCTTCGCGGTTGCGGATATCCGCCATCAGTTCTTTTTCCCGCTGGATAACGCCCAGCAGGTGGGTCTGGTCAGCCAGTTCCTTGGTCTTGCGGATTTCGCTTTCTTCTTCGCGTTTGCGGCGCGTTTCTTCACGTTCGCGGCGCTGGATGGATTCCGACAGGATCAGGAAGCGCAGCGATGAAAAAGACAAAAGCGCAAGATGGGCCAGATAGAATAGCCAGAAAGCATTCAATCCGCCGGGGGCGCTGCCGCCAAGGCTGTTGATTTCGTTCAGCAGAAGCCCAGCCGTCAATATTCCCCAGCTGAGGGTGAACAGCAGGGCCTGCGGACGGTTCTGGCGCAGGACAGTCAGGATGCCGAGCGCTGTAATCAGGCCGCAGACAGCCAGCGGCAGCAGGCGCAGCAGCAGAATATCCGTCAGGGCAAAACCACGGCTGACCGCAAGCGCGATCAGGGTGATGGTAATGACCATCCCCTTGGCGATCAGGAAAACAAGCCCCTTGTGGCTGCCCTGTTTTTCGCGCGAGGCCAGCACATGATGCCCGAGGCCGAGCGCCACCAGCAAGGCCGCAGCATAAATAATATCTATATATTCCATTTCGCTGCTGTTGCCTTGCGGCATCAGGTTGTCGGTCGCGGTAAAAATGGTATAGCCGATCAGGATATGCGTCCCCAGCAGCAGCGGGATGGGGTGGCGGTAATTGCTCCAGAAAATCAGGTACAGGCCAAAGACCAGCATGGCGGCGACGAAAAGAATGTTTTCTTCCATCATTCGTTTGTCGTAAATCGACACGAATTCGGTTTGTTCCGTCATGGTGATGTTGAGGCTGAGCGGCAGGCCGCGGGTGGGCTCTATATAAATGCCGATAATACGCCCTTGTCCGGGTTCAAAGCTGATGGGCAGCGCGTTTCGTTTTTGGCCGGTGGCGTGCAGCTTGTTATCGGTCAGGCGTCCGTCACGCATCAGGGGTTGGTCGGGGCTGATGTCGCTGTAAACCGCGATGCGGTCAAGGGCGCCGATGCTGCCCGACATGCGGTTGCCGAAATCGAGCACCCAGAGGCTTTTGCTCTGGCTGCGGTTATAGACGCTGAAGACCAGCCAATAGGCAGAGCTTGATCCGATACGGATGGGGCCTTCTTCGAACCGCGTGCCCTGACCGCTGCGGAATTGGGGAATGATCTGGGTCAGCGATACCTGTTCGCGCGGGCCTTCAAACAGCTGGATATGTGGAACGATGTCGTAAAAAGAGGCACTGCTGGACAGGAAAACCGGACGCATCGCCGCGGGGATGGGGGCGGGGCCAACGGCCACTTGCGGGGCGGGGGGCGCATTGACGGCAACTGTTACAGGCTGTTTTTTTTGCGCCAGAGCCGGAGAGCCGGAGGCGAGGCAAACGGCCAGTGCCAGAAAGCCGCAAAGAAAAAACATACGCGGAGCCAGCGCATAGATGCGGGCCCTGCCTTGGTGCAGATGTTGAAACAGATGTCTCCCCAAAAATTCCCCCAATGGATGAGACGTGTGAAAAGAAAGCATTCGCATACAAAGTTCATGTAGATGTTTAGCCAAAACAGTGTTTCCTGCAGAAGGAAAACGGTTCGGGCCAAAAGGGCATGTGCATACCGGAAGCGGTGCGCGGAAACAGACCCCTAGGCTTATCCTTGCGCGAAAGTGTTAATATCTTCTTGATATTCTATGCAAAGGAGCCTTGGTTTTTAGCATAGCGGCCTTGATTTGATACGGCAACAGGCTCCTGCGTAAATACATTATCTTTTCCGATTTTAATCTATGG
>JAVEWI010000029.1:0-10772 GCA_034004625.1 Bdellovibrionales bacterium | reverse complement strand
AAGGAAATTGCCCAGCTCCCCGCCCAGCTTGACGGCTTTTTGCAAAGACGACGCCATGCCGGGGATTTTCATGATTTCGGTCGCCAGCATCAATTGACGCTCCAACCGCGTCACCGGCGGCGGAATATCCATCAAAGCCTGTGACAATACCTGATTATCCGCCATGCGCAGCGACAGGTAACCGTCGTCAATATCGCCCGGCGCATCAATGCGCGGCATAATGCCGGGGCGGCCGCCCAGCTGTTCCATGAAAGCCTGTTTCAGCAAAAAACCCGTATCACGGTTCGGCACCAGAATGGTGAGATCGGAAAGACGCAGCGGATCATCGCCCAAACGCGCCAGCACACCGCGCGCCACCGCCGCCAAAAAAGGCTGGTCCGGCGCCACAGTATAAACACCGGCGTGATCGTTCCGTTTATGCGGGCCGTGAGTGCCAGAGGCAGGACGGTCAGTCATAGGCGTGCCTTTCATCATGCTGAACATGAAAAATTTGACGCGTTATGCGCGAAAAAATTTCACATGCTGCGGCGGGACGCCGCGATAGCTGTCGAATCCGGATCTATGTTGCAGGTAGCCATAATTACAACGAAATCCGGCGGGAGTACACGGCTAATCCCGCGGCAAAATGTCCGCGCGAAAAACCGGATATTCCGGCACACCCTCTGATGGTCTCTCTTTATATATATTGTTGGCAATAGCCTATAGCCACCATATGAAAAGTCAAGCATGGATCTCGGCCGTCTTCCCGATGATTGGGAACGATATTTGGAAAATCAAAGGCGTTTAGTCCTAATTTTATGCAGGTTTAGAATAGTTTATTCCATATTATGACTTCCCCTCTCTGGACGAATGCGGCGGCGGGCGATATGTTTCTATATCTATTGTATGCCCCCTGCCGTTACGCGGCGGGCGGGGTATCATCCTTGTCGCATCCCGACCACAACAGATCGTTTTTGTTATGCAAAATAAAGCGCGTCCCCTTTCTCCGCATCTCCAGATTTACCGCTGGCAGCTGACCATGTTCCTGTCCATTTTGCACCGCGCGACCGGTTTCGGTCTGGCGCTGGGCGCACCTTTGGCGGTCTGGTGGTTGATGGCCGCGCTGAACAGCGCCAAGAATTTCGACCGTTTCCATGAATTCGCCCATAGCCTGATCGGGCAGCTGATGCTTGCGGGCTGGCTGTTCTCGCTCAGCTTTCACTTCCTGAACGGCCTGCGCCATCTGGTATGGGACACGGGACGCTGGCTGACCTTGAAAGGCGCCTATGCCAGCGGGTATGTCGTTTTGTTCGGTTCGGTCTTGCTGACCGCCGCGCTCTGGTTCTACGCAGGGAAATAATCATGTCAGCAGAAAATAATAAATCCATCCGCACCCCCCTCGGCCGCGCGCGCGGTCTGGGCAGCGCCAAGGACGGCACGCATCATTGGTGGGTACAGCGCGTATCGGCCATTGCCATGATCCCTTCGCTGGTTTACCTGACCGTGCAATTGCCGCATATCGTCACGCATGACCATGGCGCTTTTGTATTCTGGCTGCAGCAGCCTTTGCCCGCATTGGCGCTGGCCATTTTCCTGGCCGCCGCATTTTACCACGCGGCGCTGGGCATTCAGGTCATTATCGAAGATTACATTCACAGCGAAGGCCAGAAAATCGTCCTGCTGCTGATCAACAAACTTTCTTTCCTGTTTATGGGCGTGGCGGCGATTTATGCTATCGCGCGCATCAGCTTCGCCGTTTAACCATCGGGTTTTTATATCATGCAACAATCCTATCCCATCATCGAACACGAATATGACGTTGTGGTTGTCGGCGCCGGTGGCGCAGGACTCCGCGCCACTTTCGGCATGGCGGAAAAAGGCCTGAAAACAGCCTGCATCACCAAAGTATTCCCCACGCGCAGCCATACGGTTGCGGCGCAGGGCGGTATTTCCGCAGCCCTCGGCAATAACGGGGACGATGACTGGCGCTGGCATATGTACGACACCGTCAAGGGATCGGACTGGCTGGGCGATCAGGACGCAATTGAATACATGTGCCGCGAAGCCATTCCCGCGGTGATCGAACTGGAACATTACGGCATGCCTTTCAGCCGCACGGCAGAGGGTAAAATTTACCAGCGCGCCTTTGGCGGCATGACCACGCATTTCGGTGAAGGCACCGCGCGCCGCACCTGCGCCGCCGCCGACCGCACGGGCCATGCGATGCTGCACACGCTGTATCAGCAAAGTCTGAAACACAAAGCCGAGTTTTTCATCGAATATTTCGCGCTTGATCTCATCATGGATGACGAAGGCGCTTGCCGCGGCGTCATGGCATGGAATTTGGCGGATGGGTCCATCCACCGTTTCCGCGCGCATAAAGTCGTTTTGGCAACGGGCGGTTATGGCCGTGCCTATTTCTCCTGCACCTCCGCACATACCTGCACGGGTGATGGCAATGCCATGGTTCTGCGCGCCGGTCTGCCGCTGCAAGACATGGAATTCATCCAATTCCACCCGACCGGTATTTACGGCGCGGGCTGTTTGATTACCGAAGGCGTCCGCGGTGAAGGTGGATACCTGACCAATAGCGCGGGCGAGCGTTTCATGGAACGCTATGCACCCAGCGCCAAGGACCTTGCTTCCCGCGATGTGGTTTCACGCTCCATGACCGTGGAAATCCGCGAAGGCCGCGGCGTGGGCGAACATGCAGACCATATCCACCTGCATCTGGAACATCTGGACCCCGCGATTATCCGCGAACGCCTGCCCGGCATTGCGGAGACGGCAAAAATCTTCTCGAACGTTGATGTGACCAAAGAACCCATCCCCGTTCTGCCCACCGTGCATTACAACATGGGCGGCATCCCGACCAACGTCCATACCGAAGTCGTGAACCCGACCAAGGACGACCCCGACCGTATCGTGCCCGGCCTGATGGCTGTGGGCGAAGCGGCCTGCGTATCCGTGCATGGCGCGAACCGCCTTGGCTCCAACTCCTTGCTCGACCTTGTGGTATTTGGCCGCGCGGCTGCCATTCAGGCCGCAAAAACCGTTACCCCCGGCGCGCCGCACAAACGTCTGCCCGCTGATGCCGGCGCGAATGCACTGGAACGCCTTGACCGTCTGCGCAACGCCAAGGGCGGCACGCGCACGGCAGATATGCGCCTGAACATGCAAAAAACCATGCAGGCGCATTGCGCGGTTTTCCGCACGTCGGACAGCCTGAAAGAAGGCGTGGACAAGATGAACGTGATTTTCGCCGGCAAAGGCGATGTCGGCGTAACCGACCGTTCCATGATCTGGAATTCGGATCTGGTCGAAACCATCGAACTCGACAACCTGATGTATCAGGCGGTCGCGTCGATTACTTCGGCAGAAAACCGCAAGGAATCCCGCGGCGCCCATGCGCATGAAGATTTCCCGAACCGCGATGACAAGGAATGGATGAAACATACCGTCATCACGGTCGATGACAAAGGCGCAACCAATATCGGCTACCGCCCCGTGCATCTGCGCACCCTGACAAATGATGTCGAGGTCGTGCAGCCCAAAGCCCGCGTATATTAATAAGAAGGCAAGAGGATATCCATCATGGCTAAATTCGCCCTGCCCAAAAATTCCAAAGTCAAAGACGGCCAGAAACATCCGGCGCCTGCCGATGCCAAAACGCCGCGCAGTTTCCGCGTTTACCGCTGGAGCCCCGATGACGAAGCCAATCCCCGCGTGGATACATACGAAATCGACCTGTCCAAATGCGGCCCGATGGTGCTGGACGCGCTGATCCATATCAAAAACGACGTGGACCCGACATTGACGTTCCGCCGCAGCTGCCGCGAGGGTGTTTGCGGTTCCTGCGCCATGAACATCGACGGCAAAAACACACTGGCCTGCACCATGGCGATTGATGATTGCCGCACCGGCGATGTCAATATCAGCCCCCTGCCGCATATGCCGGTCATGAAGGACCTTGTCCCCGACCTGACCCATGTATATGCGCAATACGCAACCATTGAACCTTGGTTGAAAACCGAAAGCACCCCGCCCGCGCGCGAACGCCTGCAATCATCCGAAGACGCCAACAAGCTGAACGGTGAAGACGGCCACGGCCCTGCGGCTTGCATTTTGTGCTTCTGCTGTTCGACCTCTTGCCCCAGCTATTGGTGGAACGGCGACCGTTTCCTCGGCCCCGCCATCTTGCTGCAAGCTTACCGCTGGCTGGACGACACCCGTGACGAAGCTGCGGGCGAACGCCTTGATTCACTGGAAGATCCCTTCCGCCTGTATCGTTGCCACACCATCATGAACTGCACCAATACCTGCCCCAAGGGTTTGAACCCCGCCAAGGCGATTGCAGAAATCAAAAAACTGATGATCCAGCGCCGCGTATAACGCAAAACGCCGGACAACCAAAAAACCCCGCATTCATATGCGGGGTTTTTTGTTTATGCCCTTACCTGTTGTCTTGCCACGTCACTTCATTATATGTACGCGCCACAACCGTATAAACAAGCCAGCCATTTCGCTTGTGGTTTTTCCCGTCTAGGGTCACATCTTCTTTCATGCTGACTGGCCCCTCTCTTTTCCGTTAACGCGGACGGCGCACGGAGGGTTTGGCGGCGGTGTTATTACGCTTCGGGATGTCGCGGGGCAGGACTTCTGCTTCCAGCCGTTTGATACGCGCCCCCATTTGTTCCATGCGCGCGGCCATTTCGTTGAACGCCGCCATGATGGTGACTTGCTCCGCGCTGAGCGCGCCGCGCGCCACCACACCAATATCAGCCGCCGTGCAAATTTCTGCATCGCGCAGGTCTGCGAGCGTGGGGGCGAAACGCACCACGCCCTCCTTGACCGCTATCCCCTGCATCGCCGCGCACGACACGGGCAGGGCAAAGCCCTGTTCCGGCATTTCAACTTCAAGCCCCGCAGCATTAAAAACGCCCAGAATGGCGCGCGCCTCGGTCAGGGTCTTGGGATAAAAAACCATATGATGCTGCCGGAATTCATCATCGGGGATGCGGCCCTTGGTTCTTTGGCTTTCACCGATATAAAAAGCTTCGAAATGGTCGGGGTTGCACAAAAAACCATCCGTGCGGCGCGATTCCGTCACCATGATGGTTTTGTCCGTATCCAGATAGATACTGCCCGCCGCGGCAAGCCCCATCTGCTCGCGGTATTCTTCTTTATAATAACGGAACCCAAGACCGTTGAGCTGATCGGCAATAAAACGCGCTTCGTCCGCCGTTTCCGGATGGAAGATCAATTTCTCTTTGATCTCGGTGCAATAGCTGCGCGTCAGGGGCAGGCGGTTTTCGTTCATGGCTTCTTTCCCTTTGCGGGCGGCGGTAAAGGCCGTTTCGTTTTTTCAATTTCACCGTGCGGGCGCAGGGCGGATTCCAGATCGGCAACTTTTTGGGTCAGGGCTTCGATCTGCGCGGCCATACGGTTGAACTGTTCCATCATAAACGCCTGATCGGGCGACAGGTATTTTTCATCCAGCTGCCGGATATCGCAAAAAGTACCGCTCGCTTCACGGCTGCTGCTGCGGAACATCACCCCGTTTTCAAGAAAAAGGGCGCCATGGGCCAGGGCATCCACATAAAGCGGATGGGTCTGCCCCTCGCGCCATTTAAATCCCATTTCAAACAGGCGTTCCTGAATAAACTGCGCCTCCTCCGCCGATTGCGGATGAAAATACAGCTTACGCCCCGCACAATAGGCGGGCGTTATTCTGGGACGGCCGGATGAGGATTCAGCGGGATCGGTCATGGCATGCTTTCGGGTTATCATAATCTTTTAAAGCCTCTCTATTTTTATGTCAACATGGCTCTACCCATAAAATTTCGTTATATTTCAATGCTTAAAGTCAAAAAACCCGCCAGGGGGTGACAGGCGCAGGTTTTTACGGCAGTATTTTGCGGCATATAAAATTTTGCTGCCCAAGCAGCCGAAATAAGGAGGCCGCCATGACCACCCATGCCGACAACGTTGCCGCCAGCGCCGCCAAGATCCGCGCCGCCGCAGGCACCCGCCGCCCCAAAATCGCTATTATCCTCGGCTCCGGCCTTGGCGGTCTTGCCGATAAAATCGAAAACGCCGTATCGGTATCCTATGCCGACCTGCCCGGCTTTCCGGTCCTGACCGTCGTTGGGCACAGCGGCGAAGTCATCATCGGCACCTTGGGCGGGGCAGATGTCATCGCGCTGAAAGGCCGCAAGCATTTTTACGAAACGGACGATGCCTATCCGCTCAAAACCATGATCCGCGCGGTCAAGGCCGCGGGGGCGGAAATCCTGTTCATTTCAAACGCCGCAGGATCCCTGCGCAGTGACATCAAGGTCAGCGAGCTGATGATGATCACAGACCATATCAATTACATGGGCCTCAACCCGCTGGTCGGCGCGAATGACGAAGAATTCGGCCCGCGTTTTGTTCCCCTGTCCGATGCATGGGATGCCGAATTGCAAACCGCGCTGCAAACCGCGGCGCAAAAGACCGGCGCACCGCTGCATCACGGTACATATATTGCCTTTCGCGGCCCCACGTTTGAAACGCCGGCGGAAATCCGCATGGCCATCACCATGGGCGCACAGGCCGTGGGGATGTCGAGCGTGCCTGATTGCATCATCGCCCGTCATTGCGGGATGCGCGTTGTGGGCTGCTCCATGATTACCAATATGGGCGCGGGGCTTTCGGATGAAAAGCTGAGTCATGCCCATACGCTGGAAAACGCCGCCCGCGGCGCGGCGCATTTCGAAGCACTGGTCGAAGCCTTTGTGCGCGAAACCACAAAGCAGGAGGCCGCCGCATGAAAATCGTCCCCTGGAAATCACCCAATTTCAACGACCGTGAGAACGGCGAAAAACCATCCGTTCTGGTCATTCACTTCACCAGCATGAATTCAACCGTGGATGCGCTGATGCGCCTGAGCGATGCGGAACATGAACCGCCGGTCAGCTGCCATTACCTGATTGACGAAACCGGCAATATTTTCAAAATGGTGCCGGAAGAAAAACGCGCATGGCATGCGGGTATTTCGTCATGGCATGGACGGACGGATTTGAATTCCGCCTCCATCGGTATCGAAATTTCCAACCGCAGGCACGAAGATTACACACCGGCGCAGCTGACGACGCTTGTTCTGCTTTGCAAAGACATCATGCACCGTCACAACATTGCGCCCGAAAACGTGGTCGGGCATTCGGACATTGCGCCCGCGCGCAAAAACGACCCCGGTTATCATTTCCCGTGGAAAGAAATGGCGAAACACGATATCGGCATCTGGCCCAAACCAAACCTGCGCGATAAATTCAACGCTGCAGCCGTTGCCAAAAACCCGCAAAAACTGGCCACGCTTTTCAAAAAAGCAGGCTATGATACCGGCGTGCATGAAGACGGCACGCCTTCATTGGGCGAAGTCATCAATGCATTCCAGCAGCGGTATGAACCACATCTGTTTACGCAAGAAGGCGCCACACCCGGCGTCGCCAGCGCGGAAACCGTCGCCAAGCTGCGCGCCGTTGCCCGTATCAACAAAAAATTCAGGCCGAAACAGTAAATAAATGCACTACATCCCCCTGTCCCAGTCGCCTTCGCCCAATTTTGACCTGCGTGCGGGGGGCGTACGCCCCAGCGTACTGGTTTTGCATTACACCGATTTGCCCGATGCGGAAACATCGCGGCAATGGCTGTGCGATCCGGAAAAAAAAGTCAGCGCGCATTATCTGGTTGATCTTGACGGCAGCGTCATTCAAATGGTGGACGAAGAAAAACGCGCATGGCATGCGGGCCAATCATATTGGCGCGGCATGACCGACCTCAACAGCCATTCCATCGGCATTGAAATTCAAAACACCGGACATTCTTTGGGATATGTCCCGTTTCCCGAAAAACAAATCGGCGGCGTGATCGCGCTGTGCCGCGACATTATGGGCCGTCACGACATTCCCGCACGCAACGTCACCGCACATTCCGACATTGCCCCCGCCCGCAAACAAGACCCCGGGCATTTATTCCCGTGGCAAATATTGGCTCAGGCAGGTATTGGCCTGTGGCCGAAAGAAAAAGTCAGCGGCATGATGACGCCGCAGGCTTTTATGACGGGGCTTGCGCATGTCGGATACGACCCGTCGCTGACGCCGGAAATCCTTGTGCCCGCGTTCCAGCGCCATTTTGAACCCGAAGCCTTCAGCGAAGACGCAGACGGTCTGGTCACCGGCCGCACTTTTGCACGGCTGGCCGGATTGATCGGTCTTTTGGACAATTAGGCGGGCGTTCCGCCGCCGGAAAATTTCATCAGCACGATGCCGCAGACAATCAGGCAGGCCGCCGCAATGCGCGCGGGGCTGACCTCTTCGCCCAAAAACGCAACCCCCACGGCAAAAGCGCCCACAGCGCCAATTCCCGTCCACACCATATAAGCCGTGCCCAGCGGCAGGGTTTTCATGGAAATAGACAAAAGCGCGAAGCTCGCCATCATCGTCAACAACGTAATGACGCTTGGCGTCAGCTTGGTGAAACCATTTGATTGTTTCATGAAATATGCCCAAACGACTTCGAGCACACCGGCGATAAACAAGAAAATCCAGGCCATAAAGCCTCCCTCTTTTTCAAAGCGCGGGGTTACCCCGGGCCTTTTCAATACGCCGGGCCGTCCCGGACTTGAACCCCGCAGCATAAAACCTGTGCCGCGCGGGGGAGGGCGTGGCCTCGCTCACGCACTTTATCTAGCTGCCCCCAGACGCCAAGGCAAGGGATATCAGAAAGCCCCTTGCTTTCGCCCCCCCTGCCGCATAAAGTCCGCCCAGCCAGAAGGCCGGACGGTCGCCGCTTTGCAAAAAGGGGAGGAAAGTCCGGGCTCCTTGAGAACGCGGTGCCGGATAACGTCCGGGCGCGGGGGGTTCGCCCCCTGTGACGGCCAGTGCAACAGAGAATATACCGCCGCAGGGTTTCGGCCCCGCGGTAAGGGTGAAAAGGTGCGGTAAGAGCGCACCGCGGTTCCGGTAACGGAAACGGCATGGTAAACCCCACCGGGAGCAAGACCAAATAGGGAAAGCGCGCGGGCAACCGCAGGGCCTGTTTTCAGCCCGCTTTCCGGGTCGGTCGCTGGAGGCGTCGGGCAACCGCCGTCCTAGATGAATGACCGTCACCCCGCAAGGGGGACAGAACCCGGCTTACAGGCCTTCTGGCTTTTCTTTTTTCCCGCATCCGCCGGAAAATCACAGGAAAAGCGTTATATGACAATATGTTAATAAAGCATTGACATATAACATAATGTTTTCTAATCTGCTTTTGATTTCATTCATTTTTATACCAAGATGCACTCAGGGATTCGCCTCCCCCGACAGCAACAGGAATATAAAATCATGTGCCCCGCCGAATACAGCATGGATAACGATTACACCATCAGCGAAACCACGGCCCGCAGGAAAGACCTGGCCCATGGATTTGTCGCGGTCAGCACCATCACCCGCACGTTCAATTTTCTGGCACAACAAGTGACCACCCATACGCTGGACGCCCTGATGGGGAACAGCGGCGGGTACAAAATCGGCGGCACAAGCGGGATCAACAGCAGCCAGTCGCATCAACATTTTGATGATTTCCGCAGCGATGGCGAAATTATTTTCATGCATGAAAAACTGACCGCGCTGGGCGGCAAACCGCCCGCGATTGAAGACATCACCCGCAGCCTTGGCAAAAAACCGGCCGGTCTTGCGGCAAAGGGCTAGGCGCATCCATGAATGAAAAGCTCATCAAAATAAACGACTACACCATCGCGCAGCAGCTGGACGCGCCGCATGAAAATATCAGCGGTTACGGCGACGGGATTTATATCCGCGCACGCATTACGCGTACGTTCAATTTTCTGGCCGCGCAAATGACCACCGTCACGCGCGATCTGGCTTATGAAGGCCGCGGCGGCAGCGCGGGCGGGTCTTCGGCCATATCCACCCAGACCATCATCCAGAATTTCAGCGACATCCAATCCGATGCCGAAATTACATTGATGCACGGCAAGCTGGCCGAGCTGGGCGGCAAGCCTCCGGCGCTTGACACCCTCACCCGCGGGCTCGGGAAAAAACCATCCGGCCTTGCGGCAAAGGCATAAATATCATGGCTGATAAATACAAAAAGCTGAATGACTACACGCTGGAAGTCGTGCAGGGCCTGTCTGCCGAAGAACTCAACATGACTTATTACAAATCACCGTCAGACTACTCCCTGACCCGTATTTTCAATTTCGGCGCGGGGCAAGTCACCACATTGGCGCGTCATTCAAACAGCGTCAGCAGCCATTATTCATCCAACCAGGGCGCAGGCATTGCAACATCGGTGCAGATGCATACGGAAGATTTTCAAAACCTGCCTTCGACCTACGAAGTCGAATTGATGCACAAAAAACTGACCGAGCTGGGCGGCAAACCGCCGCCGCTGGAAACCACCATCCGCGCCGTTGGCAAAAAACCCGCCGGACTCGGCACCTCAAAAAAACAATAAAAAAATAAAAAGGATACCCGATCCATGGCATCAAGCAGCGAGCATGACAACAATCAGGAAATTTTCGAAGTCCTGAACAACTATACGCTGAGTGTCACGCATGATTTTGGCCGCAATCACAAAGCCGATCCCGAATTGCGCCGGATTTTCAATTTCGCGGCACAGGACGTCACCAGCATTTACAGCATGTGGTATGGATCTGCCGTGACCAGCACGATGCAGGTGCAAAAATTCAGCGATCTCGACAGTCTGGACGAAGCCCGCATGATGCATAGCAAACTGCGCGAATTGGG
>JAVEWI010000028.1:0-10819 GCA_034004625.1 Bdellovibrionales bacterium | reverse complement strand
CAGAACGGCGCGCAGGAGGCCGTGATCGGCGGCTGCGCTCTGCGCGATTTGTTCAATAACCTCGCCATCAAAGACGTGGATATTTTCATGAACAGCCGCGGCAGCGAAAAGAAAAACCGCAAGTTCATCGAAAAAGCATTCAATACAGCCGCCCTGCCCGTCCACCGCCAGGTGACCAGCCATGGTTACGGCGATATTGCCGTTGATTTTCCCGACCCCAGCCGCGGCACATTCGTACAGCGCATATCACGCGGCTATGCCACCATTCGCGCCGCCAGCAATAGCGAGGCATGGACCGTTTACGCAGGGCCGCAAAAAACCGAATACAATATTATTTTCATCGACGGCCCCTTGGGCGCCGCCATGGAAAAAGCGGGACGTTCCAAAGACCCGCTGTCCGATACCAACCAAAGCCCCGCGCAACTGATTATCCGCCATTTTGATTTCGGCCTGTGCCAGATTGCCTTCGACGGCGCGGATTTGCACAGCACCAAGTCATATGAACAGGACGTGCAAAACAAAACCATCACCCTGCAAAAAGAAAACGGCACATCGGGCGCGCATCTGCAGCGGATTGTGAAAAAATATCCGGACCATAAACTGTGCGAAGAATCCCGCAAGTTTTTGAACAAGCCCAAGCCCGCGCCCAAACCGGTGCGCCGTTCATCCGGCTATGGCGGCTATGGCGGGTCTTTTTATTAAAGCGGAAACGGATTTGCGCGGTTAGTAATCGATACTGATATTTTCAGCTTCGATAAAAACTTCGTCACAGTTTTTATCCGCCCCGCCACGGTCAATCACCAGAAAATCCGATGGTGCGTCGAGCGCCAGCGAGAAATGATGCCAGACCCCCGCATGGTAATTCACCCCCTGCCGCGGGGATGCGACAAAGGCACGCAGATTTTCCACCGCAAATGCCCCCGCCGCCGCAACCACCACCATATAGGGGCGGTCATCAAGCGGGAAAAACGCTTGCGACGATAACGGATGCCGTTCCATCACCTTGACCGCCAGCGGGCGCGGCAAGGGGGAAGACCTGAAAATACTGAGGAGCGGCACGCCCTCCGCCTGCGCCAGATCCAGCCGCGCCAGATCGTGAAACCGCTGGGTATAACCGTAATTGATGCTGCGCAATTCGCGCGCCGATGATGTTTCAATCACATCGCCATAGGGCGCGAAATCTGCCGCGGTCAAAACCCGCGGTATCAATACACGGGACATCAGCCGATGGTGCCGAAAAGACGCAGACGGCTGATCCCGCCATCGGGGATCATATTCACGCGCACATGGGTCACCACGCCTAATTTTTGCACATCCTTGGTGTATTTATGCACGTGATGCGCTTTCATCTTGGTTTCTTCCAGCAAATACGGCCAATAGATGGCCTGCGATGCGATGGTGTCTTCGTGAAAAGCGGGCAGGTTAAACGCTTGTATTGAGCAAGCCTCGGGATAATTGCCTTTGTGGAACGCCGTATCGATATGGATTTCCTTGATGATGCCCGGATGCCCCAATTGGAATATCGCCCAGTCAAAACCGGGTTCGCGGCGGCGGCGGGTTTCCCACGCATCGCCCATGTTAATACCTTTGTCCGGTTTGATGATATTGGCGGGGGATCCGTAATGCGCATCGGTGGCAGACAGGCAGCGCCCGCCATTGCCCATGGCGACCAAATCGATCACTTCGGTTTTTTTGACGCGGGTCCAATCCTTGCTCACGCGGCCATAGACGCGCAGACGCGCCACGCCGCCATCGGGATAAATATTCAGGCGCACATGCGTCCAGGCACCCGCCGCCTCCACAGGCAGGAAATTGGGGCTATGCCCCACCAATTTCACCACAGGCACAATCGTCACCCATTTGGCATTTTTTTCGGGAATGTCTTTGTCCGATACACAGGCATCAATGGATGCGGCGGGGGCGTAATTGCCGGTGAAATGCCGCGTGTCGATATTCACGCCGTAAATTTCACCCTTCGCGCCCAGTTTGATAATGCAATGGTCATAGCCTGTGCCGCGTTTGCGGCGGCTTTCCCATCCGTCCATCCATTTGCCGTGGTCGTCATAGAGGTCGGGGATAAAAACGGGTTCTTCCGGTTTGATCAGACGCGATTTATCTGCAAAAAAATCATCTGTTGCAAAAACAACCTCGGTCCCCAGAAGAGGATGGGCAAGGTCAATACCACTGCGGGCAAAAGCGGGCAGCGAGAGGGCGGTTTGCGTCATGATACAAAGAACTCCAAAAAGAGGGATAAAGCCGAAAAAGTAAGATCAGGTCAGTTTTTCAAGACGGAAGCGGGCGATTTTATGAATCTGTTGTAGCGCATTGGCAAATTCTGTATCGGCATCGTTTTGCAAACGCTGCTTGAATACCTCCAGAATTTCCGCGCGCGTCATGCCCTTGATCGCCACAATAAACGGAAATCCGAATTTATCGCGGTATTCGTGATTGAGCCTCGTAAAGGCCGCAAGTTCTTCTGTACTGCAATGGTCCAGCCCCGCAGCGGCTTGTTCTGCCACAGATGCCGCCGCCATATCGGCGGTTTTAACAGCAAGCTCGGGGTGCGCGCGTATCAGCGACAATTGCATGCCGCGGTCCGCCGTATCCACCGCCATGCGCATGGCGGCATAAAGCGTCCAGACCGTGTCGATATTGCCGGTGTCTTTATCATCGTAAACCGCTTCGGCAACCCAGGGGGAATGTTCGTAAACCCCGCCATAAACGCGCAGAAAATTTTCGCGCGGCAAGGCGCTTGGTTTTTCAGCCAGCATTTTATCTTCCATCACACACCTCCCTGATACGGATGATGCGCGTGCCAATGACGCGCAATATCAATGCGGCGGCAGACCCACACGTCTTTGTGGCTGCGCACATATTCAAAAAATTTCCGCAGGCCCGCAATGCGGCCCGGACGCCCGACAATCCGGCAATGCAGCCCGACCGACATCATTTTGGGCGCGGCGGCGCCTTCGGCATAAAGCGTATCAAAAGCGTCTTTCAAATAAGTGAAAAAATGATCGCCGGTATTAAACCCCTGCGCCGCGGCGAAACGCATGTCGTTCGCATCCAGCGTATAGGGCACGATCAATTGCGGGCGGCCTTCCTGCACCGACCAGAACGGCAGGTCGTCGCTGTAATCATCCGCGTCATACAAAAACCCGCCGTCTTCGGCAACCAGACGCCGCGTATGCGGACTGGTGCGGCCGGTGTACCAGCCCAGCGGGCGTTCGCCCGTCAGGCTCTGTATAATATCAATCGCGCGTTTCATATGCGCACGTTCGGTTTCTATATCCACATGCTGGTAATTGATCCAGCGGTAACCGTGGGAACATATTTCATGTCCTGCATCCAAAAACACCTTGGCCATTTCCGGATATTTTTCAAGCGCGGAGGCCACGGCAAAAACAGTCACCGGCATATTAAATTCGCGCAGCAAACGCAGAACCCGCCACACGCCCGCACGGCTGCCGTATTCGTAGAGGGATTCCATGCTCATATGCCGCGCACCGTCGACCGTGGGGGCATTGATGATTTCGGACAAGAAAGTTTCCGCGCCGCGATCACCGCTCAGCACGCAATTCTCTCCGCCCTCTTCGTAATTCAATACAACCTGCAAAGCCAAACGCGCATTGCCCGGCCAATGCGGATGCGGGGGTGTATTCCCGTAGCCTTTGTAGTCGCGCGTATCGGCCTGTTTTTTATCCGGCAGACTGGTCATGGGTATGTCCCTGTTAACGCCCTTTTAAATAAGGCCATATTTCGGGTTTTTTTTCCATGCGAATATCAGCGATAATAGGTAGAAACAATTATACCACAAACCCATTTTACATAGGTGAAACATGTCCGGCAGACTGACAACCCACGTTCTGGATACCGCGCACGGCCGCCCCGCCGCGGGCATGGCGCTCTCCCTATACCGCGCGGAAGATGACGGCAGTTTCACGGAAATCGGCAGCCACGTCACCAACCATGACGGGCGCACGGGCGCGGCTATTCTTGACGGCGGCAATTTTACAGCGGGCCGTTACCGGCTTGTTTTCGGCGCGGCAGATTATTTCCGTGCGCAGGGTATCGACCTGCCCGAACCCCCGTTTTTGGACCATGTCACCATTGATTTCGGCATTACCGATGTTGCGGCGCATTATCATGTCCCGCTTTTGGTATCGCCCTATGGCTATTCTACATATCGGGGCAGTTAAGTCGTTATTTCTTCTGCTGGTCAATCCACAGGCCCAGCATGGCGCGCTCTTCGCCCGTCATGCCGGTTTCATTGCCAAGCGGCATGGTATCCGCATCAACCGCCTGCGCCTTGATACGCGGTGCATGCAGGCGTATATCGGCTATTTTTTCCAAAACCACATCCAGCGGCGCGACATCGACCGATTCATGTGTGGGCGTTTTGGCATGGCAGGCCGTGCAATGCGTTTGCACAATCTGCATCACCGCGGCATCGTCTACTTTACCCGCATTGGCCAGACGTTCCAGCCGCGCCTGTGTTTGCGACCAGGATGCCGCCAGCATGACCAGCACAAAACCTGCCGCCCCCGCCGCCAGATAGCGCGGATTTGTATTGCCTTTATGCTTCTGGTTAAAAAATTCACGCACGGGCCATGCCGCCGCGCAAAGCCCCGCCAATATCGCCCAGTTATGCGGCACGCCATATAACATGGGGTAATGGTTGCTGATCATCACCAGCAAGACGGGCAAGGTCATATAGTTATTATGCAGCGATCTTTGTTTGGCGGTTTTGCCAAGCGCGGGATCAGGCTTTTCGCCTTTGAGCAAGGCCGCCACGGTTTTTTTCTGGTTCGGGATAATCACCATAAAAACATTCGCAGCCATAACGGTACCAATCATGGCGCCCGCATGGATAAAAGCGCCGCGGCCCGTAAAAATCTGGCACAGGGCATAGGTCGCCGCCGTCATCAAAACAAACCAGACAATGCCAAAAATGCGGTTATCCTTGCCCAGCGGGGATCTGCACAGAATGTTATACACAATCCACGCGCCCGCAATAAACCCAAGGCCGATCAATGTCGCATCCACCGGATGCAAATCCAGCTTGGCACGGTCAACCAGATACAAACCGGCGCCGTAATAATACATCAGGCACAGCAGCAAGAACCCGCTGATCCACGTCGCATAGGCTTCCCATTTAAACCAATGCAGATCATCCGGCATATGGTCCGGCGCGACCTGATATTTTTTCTTGTGATAAAAACCGCCGCCATGCACGGCCCATAATTCGCCGCCGACGCCTTCTTTTTTATCCTTGGCGTCCGCGGGCGGTTTCAGGCTGTTATCCAGCCAGATGAAATAAAACGAAGACCCGATCCAGGCAATGCCCGTAATCACATGCAGCCAGCGCAGCGCAAGGCCCAGCCATGACGCAAGATCAATTTCCATGGTTATACCGTTTTTTCGTAGGATAAAATCATGTCATAGGCACGGGTGGTCAGGAATTCTTCCAGCGCGGGCGCCATCACCAAACCTTCAAACAAAACGGCGGCATCGGTTAAATATCTGTCGCCGCCCGCACCGGCCAGCTTGGCCGTTTCCTCGGCCAGCATCCGCGCCATCAGCGCATCGTCAATCACGCGGCCGTCTTTCATCACCGCGCGGTGCATGCGCCATTGCCACAGCTGCGTGCGGGAAATTTCCGCCGTTGCCGCATCTTCCATTAAATTATGTATCGGCACGCAGCCATTGCCAGACAACCACGCGCGCAGGTATTGCAAGCCCACGTGAATATTCGCCCGCAAACCTTCTTCGGTAATATCGCCCACGGGGACGGACAGCAAATCCGCCGCCGTGACGTTGACATCATCCCGCATCAACCCCGTCTGGTTCGGTTGCGGCATGGCACGGTCAAAAATCTCACGCCCCTTGGCGACTAGCCCCGGATGCGCGACCCATGTGCCGTCATGTCCGTCCTTGGCTTCACGCTCTTTATCCGCGATAAATTTGGCAAGGGCTTTGTTATTGGCCTCTTCGTCATTTTTAATCGGGATTTGCGCCGCCATGCCGCCCATGGCATGGGCGCCGCGGCGGTGACAGGTTTTAATCAACAATTGGCTGTATGACCGCAAAAAATGCGCCGTCATGGTGACACTGCCGCGGTCAGGCAAAACAAAAGCCGCATCCCGCGCAAATTTTTTGATAAAGCTGAAAATATAATCCCAGCGCCCGCAATTCAACCCCGCGATGTGGTCTTTGAGCGCGTGCAGGATTTCATCCATCTGGAACGCCGCCGTGATGGTTTCGATCAAAACCGTCACCCGCACCGTGCCGCGGGCAAGCCCCAGCGTATCTTCGGCATAGGAAATCACATCGCTCCACAATTGCGCTTCGTGGAAACTTTCCAGCTTGGGCACATAAAAATACGGCCCGGTTTTTTTCGCCGCCAGCGCCGCATGGTTGTGGAACAAATAAAGCCCGAAATCAAAAAACGATGCAGATATCGCGCGCCCTTCCATCTGCACATGTTTTTCTTCCATATGCAAACCGCGCGGGCGCACAATCAATACGGCGGTTTTGTCGTTCAATTTATAATCCTTGCCCGATTTTGCATCGGTAAAAGAAATAACGCCCGCATTGGCATCGCGCAGGTTGACCTGCCCCGCCATCTGGTTTTCCCATGTGGGGGTGTTTGAATCTTCAAAATCCGCCATAAAACAATTCGCGCCGGAATTAAGCGCGTTAATCACCATTTTGCGGTCAACGGGGCCGGTAATTTCCACGCGCCTGTCTTGCAAATCGGGCGGCACGGGGCGTACCTGCCAATCACCGCTGCGGATAGATTCCGTTTCAGGCAGAAAATCGGGGCGCAGACCCAGATCAAAAGCTTTTTGCAGCAGCGCGCGTTCCGCCATCAAAGCGCGGCGTCTTTCGCCGAATTGCTCTTCAAGCCCCTCGATAAACGCCAAGGCCTCCGCCGTCAGGATTTCATCCTGCTGCGCCGCGCGGGGGGCATGAAGGGTCAAGGAATGCGTCATATCAAAACCGCCTTTGCAAAACCAGATCTGTCAAAACCGGCGGCAAACATCCATCCGGCGCAAATAGTCTAGCACGGGCAAAGGCCCGCGCCCACCCCCGCCGGGGCAGCAAGACGGGTCATCAATATGCAAATGGGGAATTTATTCTGCCGCTTTGCGCCGCGCCGCAGCACCGGGGGTGCTGTCTGCCGCGTCCTGCCTTTGCCGCCATGCCTCCGCCCGCGCCAATAATTGCGATGCGGCGGTTGGTGTCAACACCTCGCCAAAACCTTCGCGCTGCACATAGGCATAGAGCGTCGATAGTTTGAGGCTGCGCCCGTCCGTGGCCCCCTTGGTCCACATTTTTGCGGTCAGGATTTGCGCAAAATCCGCATCCAGCAAAGCGCGGTTTTGCAAGGTGCGCAGGTCATACCCGCCGGTCATTTTTTCAAAATCCACCCCGTCACGCGCGGCAGCCAGCGCAAGCGCGTGCAGCGCCATCTGCGCCAATTCCGGTTTGTGGAAAGCAGAAATATTTGGCGTGCGCAAAGACGATTGATGGTCCACGTTGCGGCCATATGTCGCGGCAATCGGGCTGCCGTGAATTTTGAATTGCGCATGCGCCCATTTATCGTAAGACAAACGGATACGGTCGTGCAGCAATTCGATACTGTCGCCGTCAAATGCCGCGTGGCTGGCGCATTTATCAAAAACCTCGATCGGGCTGTTCTTGCGGTCATTTTGCGCAAGCGGGCGGTCGTTCAGCATCAGGTTTGAAATCACATCCATCTGCACAAAACTGCGGCCCAGCTGGTCTTCATCAAACTGCGTGACTTTGCCGTCTTTGCCGCGCGGCTGCAATTCGGCGGAGGGTTTGTTTTTGAGCACCCAGAAAAACGCCTTGACCGGCGCCGTGCCGTGCAGCCCGTGGTCGAAAAGCATTTGCATATGTTCCAGCTGGCGCGCTTTGTTTTTATGCGCATTACCGCTGATCATCCCGCCGTGCAAATCACCGCCCCATGTGGCATAGGAATTACGGCCTTCGTCAAGGTTGGGGTTGGAAATGGCAATTTTGTTTTCCACGTTGGAAAACAGCATAATCAAGACCTGCCGGAGCCGCGCCTGAATATTTTCATAGGCCAGCTGGTGTTCATCCTTGGCGATTGTGACAACATCATAAGCTACTTCTTCGAACCGGTTTTTAAGGTCGGTAATACGCGCATCAATGTCCGCGCGCGTGGCGTCTTCTTTGCGCGTTTGCAAAATGGCGGCGATTTCGCGGCGGATTTCCGCATCGCGCGCATCGTCAATCTGCCCCGGATTTACACCGGCGAATATTTCGGCATAAACTTCGGTCAATCTTTGCACGTTGCGGTATTCAAATTTGCCGCCGATGCCTTTATACGCCGTGCCGTCCGGCATGGTGCCGCCTTCGACCAATGTCCGCGCCGCGCGCAGCGTATCGTCCGAACTGTTATCCGTGCCCATATAAACACATGTCAACATACGCGCCATGCAGGCATCCAGCGCAGATTCCATGCCGCCCGCATGGTAAGCATCCAGCACGTCATTTTTATACGGCAGATGCGCCATGGCGGCAAAGAAACCTTCTACGCCCAATTCGTCAAAAGCCAGCTCCACCATCACGCGCACTTTGGCGGCGTTATAGGCGGAATCCGCTCCGCCCGACAATGCCTGCGTAATGCCCTGCAATTTGTTTTTGCGCATGTAATCGAACAGCCACAAAAGCTCGTTCCGCATTTCTTCTTCAAATGCATGGCGGGGGGATTTTTCCCATGCGGCAGGGCCGTCTTGCACCGCGGGCAGCGCTGCATTTTTAAATGTGCGCGGCACGGCTACATGTGGTGCGTGGCCTTTATCAACCGCGCTTTGCACGGTCACGATCTGGCTGGTATAGCCCATATCGGCAAAGCTGCACCGCAGGCCTTCGGAAATAATATCGCCGCCCTGCGCCATCAACCGGCTGCCGAATTGCGCAAAGGTAGAACCGGAGGATCCAAGCCCGTCCGTATGCACCAAAACCCCGCAAAAACCGGATGCCAATTTGCACAGTTCGCGATGCTTTTCGATTTTATTTTCAACCGGCGGGCTGGCATTGGGGTTGAGCGCCACGGTGATGTCAAAACGTTTTGCCTTGTCCGCCAGCGGGTTGTCCCGCGCGTAATCCGCGTTATCGGCGCTGCTGTCAAAACGCGACCCCACCCAATATTCTTCGCAAATCACTTGGGTGATGTTGATACGTTTATCCAGCGTGCCGATTTGCACAACAGGGCTGCCAAAGGGAATGGCTTTAACCGCAGCCGCAGCATCGCCGCCGCGCGCTGGCAAATCAATCATCACCGTGCCGTCGCGGCCCGCGCCATGGGCGTTGGTATAGGCATTGGCAAGCGCATCGCTCCATTCCTCGAAATGGCGTTTTTCATACCCGCGTTCGTAATTGAACAAATACCGTTTTGCCGACATGGCCAGCACATCGCCGTTCATCAGCAGGCTTTGGACGTTAAAGCTGTTATTGATGCGGTTATAGAGCGGGTTTTTACGGCGTTCCGTCTGGTCGGGCAGGTTTTTATCCGCGAAATACCACGGGTGGCCGATGGAAATAATCAAATGCGGGTCAAGGCTGGCAGCATAATCCGCAATCACGCAAAGCAGGTCGTATGTTTTTTGGTTGTCGGAGTAATAAAAATCATCCCCGCGTTCATACCCGCAAAGCCCCAGTTCTTCGAGCGCCAGAATATCCGCGCCATCCGCAACCGCGCGGTCAATCGCCGCGCAGATATTCGCCACGTTGCGGGGCCAATCCCCCCCCGTCTGGTTACAGCTGGCAGATGCGATTTTAAGCTGGAACGGAGCGGGGCTGGCGGCAGGGGTCATGGTGCAAATTTCCGTGTTTTCGGCTTGGCGTTATTATTGAGGGGCGGCAGCAGCGCGGCCGATTGCGCAATCTGCACACCGGCCTGCTGCATTTCTTTTTTGGCGTCGGTGACAGCATCGGCGGACAGACCGCGGCTGGCGTCTTCGACAAAAACGACTTTGACGCCTGCCAGCATGGCCGCGGCATCCAGCGCCGAAAATTTGACGCAAAATTCCGTTGCCAGACCGCACACGTGCAATTCGGTCACGCCCTGTTTTTTCAAATGATCCGCAAGGCCGGTGACCGCCGCACGGTCATTGTCGCGGAAAGCGGAATAACTGTCCACTGCCGGATTTTCGCCTTTTTTCTGGACAAAATTCACTTTGTCCATTTTCAGGTCGGGATGGAATGCCGCATCCGGCGTGCCCTGAATGCAATGATCCGGCCACATCACCTGCGGCTGGCCCGACAATTCGCCTATTTCAAACACATCTTTGCCCGGATGCTGGGACGCGAAACTGCCGTGATTGGCAGGGTGCCAATCTTGCGATGCGACAATATAGTCATACCCGCCGCGTTCAATCATGCGGTTAATGACGGGGACGGTTTTATCCCCCTCCGGCACCGGCAAATTGCCGCCGGGGCAAAAACCGTTTTGCACGTCTACAATCAACAAAACCTTGGTCATGATCTTTTCCTTTATGCGGATATTATTTGCCGCCCACGCGGGGGCGTTTTTGTTTTTGCACGGCGGGCATGTCGCTTGCGCCCGTTTCAAATCTTTCGGCATAACTGTCCACGCCGGTTTTATTACCGCCCTGCGCCAGATGTTTATTTTCGCAATCACGGCGCTGCGCGAACAAACCTGCGTCCAGATAAACCGGAATACGCTTGGCTTCGGCGGGCAGCGCCTCGGTCAGGGATTTTATATCCACGCTCAGCGTATCTTCGCCCGCTTGCTGCGCTTTGT
>JAVEWI010000027.1:0-10876 GCA_034004625.1 Bdellovibrionales bacterium | reverse complement strand
GCGCCCGCTATGATGTGCGGAACGCCAGCATATTTCTTACTGTTTCGGCGTGCGCGGACGGCGCGGACGTGCCGGCTTGTCAGCAGCAGCAGGCGTAGCAACGCCTTCGCTGTTGTCGTTCGCTTCACCATCAGCTTGTGCCTGACGCGCTTTTTCTGCGTTGCGTTCAGCCGTTTCGATGGCTTCCAGCTGGCGTGCTTTGTTAGAACTGTCGGCAGCTTCGATAAGCTTGTCGGTCGCGCCACGCAGGGCTTTGGACGTTGCTTCGAGCTGCAGACGGCGTTTTTCGCGGTTGTCGGATTCATTTTCCAGCAGACGTTCCAGACGCTGCGCCGCTTCGATCAGTTTCTGAGGATCGATCGTGCCGCGTGCTTTGGAGTTCTGGGTCAGTTCATGCGCCTGTTCGATCATATGCTGGGTCTGGTCATGCATACGGTCGCCCATTTCATCCGCTTTCTTGATGGTCTGAGCCACTTTCAGCGAAGAACCCGCAATACCGGCCGCAACCAGCATCGCTTTCCATTCGTTTTGACCGTTGCGCAGGATGTCCTGAATTTTCTTGCGCTGGTCTTCCATGGTTTCGATCATCTGCATCAGCTGCTGTGCCGCGATAACGGATGCCGCGCGGGAGCCTTCGAGAACCAGAACGCGGTCTTCGAAATCGTCACGGCGCTTCAGCACTTCTTTCATGTAGATTTCATCTTCAGGATCACCGGAAGCTTCAAAGTCTTCACGCGCCTGCGGGATATATTCCTCGTCATAGCGACGCATAACTTCTTTTGCCGCGCCGAGGTAAACACCCAGTTCGCGGGTGGCTTCGGTGCGGGCCTTGCCGAGTTTTTCAGCTTCGCGGGTTACTTCCACGATGCCTTTTTCGGTGTTTTCGATGTTCTTGACCATTTTCAGGAGGTCTTCCAGCATCTGCGGCAGGGCTTCCTGCATTTCCTTGACGACTTTTTCGTCTTCGGTGCGTTTCGCTTTCGCGCCGGAAACCGCATCCCACATGCCGCGCATCATTTTGGTGACGCCCTTGACGCCGGAGCCAGCCGCGCCCGCCATGCCGCTCAGGGCTTTGCGGGTGGCTTCGCCAAACGTGTCAAGGTTCATGTCCTTGATACCGTCTTCCAGCTTGCCGAAAGCGGTCGCCATGACGTTTACTTCGTTGTTGAATTTGGTTTGAACGCGGATCATTTCGTTCGCAACCTTGCCCAGCTTGTCCAGCGGCGGGTTGCCATAGCTGATGATCGCTTCAAAGCTGTTCGGCGCTTTGTCGATCGGATCCATCACTTTCAATTGCTCTTTGCGCAGTTCTTCGTCTGCATCGGCGAAATCAATAACGCCGCCGCGCGCACGTCTCATGCGGTTTTGGATACGGGGATCCTCGCCACCTTCTTCCGAAGTGCGGTTGAACTGGGATCCGGCGCTATTTTGTTTATTCATCATTTGAAAGAGCTCCTCGGTGGCTTAATTGCAACCAATGATGGGTTTACGATCTGTTATTTTTCTTAATCGAGACAAAAATTACAAAACCAATGACATAATGTCAAGCGCAGATGTAAATAATTTTTTAACGATTAAGGCACACTCTATCTAATATTTTTGCGGATTGCAAATAGCATTATTTTTATATATTTCAATCGCTTATCAATCAATACCCCTGCCGAAACCGCCCAACCGTCCGCGCATGTAGTGGAAAGAATCGGAACATAACCGCGCAATAATATTGCGCAATAGCGCTACACCCAGCCCCATCCGTTGAATCGGGATGGCGGCCCCGCTTGCCGTCCCCCGCTACTCTTAAGGCTTGGGCACGTGATAGGCGAAAATGTCTTCGTGAGACCAGCCGGCCAGATCGGCACGGACAACCGCAGGCAAGGCTTTGAACAGCCCCTGCGCCACTTCCGTGCGGCCTTCATGCGCCAGCAACTCGTCCAGTTTTTCCTGAATCTCGTGCAGATAGATCACGTCGTTGCAGGCGTAATCCAGCTGCGCATGGGTCAATTCGGGCGCGCCCCAATTGGTGCATTGCTGTTCTTTGGAAATTTTGACGCCGATGACGTGTTTCGCCACGTCTTCCAGATCATGCGCCTGTGTATAGGTACGGGCAATGCGTGATGCGATTTTAAGGCAATAGACGTTTTCAAGGATCACGCCCAGATAATGCCCGATCCAGCGCATGTCGCCGCGCGCGAAGTAAAACAACTTTTTCTTGGATGCATCGGACAACAGTTTTTTCACATTAGGGCAATCGAAATTGTCTTTTTCAAATTGCACCATATGCGTTTTGCCGCCTTCGCTGCCGTCGTAAATTTGCAGCAGGCACAAACGGTCGCGCCATACGTTAAGCCCCATGAATTCGCTGTCGATGGCGAGCGTATCGCCAAAGGTCAGCCCATCGGGCAAGTCGTTTTGATAAAGTACATAGCGCGCTTCGGACATGATGGTTCCTGTTTTTTGTTTTTAGTGTTAACCGCTGGTTTTGGATCAGGGTTTGTAATTCGGCTTGAACTTCGGCTTTGCCGCCGGTTTGTTGTTTTCGTTCGCACGTTTATCCAACATGGCGTTCACGCGCGCAATATCGTCGATGTAATAATTTTCAAGACGGCTGTAATGGCGCCCGCCAACGTCCTTGAGCGCCTCTTCGGTGACTTTGCGCAGGCCGTCGAAATTGTTTTCGCGCAGGCCTTCCAGCACGGCGGGCAAGGTATTGGGCAGGCGGTCGTTGAAATAATGCATCGCCTTGGTGCCGGTTTCAGGCTTAACGCCGTCATTGATCGCCTGCGCGCCTTTCAGCGTCAAGAGCGTTGCGGACAAATTCAAAAGCTGCGCCAGATCGCCGCGGCGGGCACTCGGCTCCAAAGCTTCGCAGTAATGTTCCAGCGCGAATTTGAAATAGGTCTTGCTGATGTTATGCGCTTCGTCTTTGGGCACGTTGTCTTCGACAGAAAAAAGAATATCGGGGCCTTTTTCCGGTGCGGTTTTCATTTTTTCGCGGCCGCGGGCGATATATTCCTCCAGCAGGATTTCAACCTTGGCGCTTTCACCTTTGCGTACCAGAGGCGAGAAAGCTTCGGTCAAACGGGTGCCTTCGCCGGGGAAATATTGGTCATAGCTGCGGTAAGCCTGGTTAAAACGCGGCCAGAATTGTTGCAAATGCAAACCAAAATCCGCCACGTGGATCATCGCCATGGCGCCGAGAAATTGTTTTTCTTCCGCCGAACCCGCAGCGCGGATGTCTTTCAAGAATGTTTCCATCATGGAAATTTCCGTCTGCCATTTGTCTTTGGACAAAGCCAGCGGGCCTGCGTTCAGGAATTCTTTCGCTTTTTGCTGCACAATCGGGCCAATGCCCATGGTGTCTTTCAATACGTAACCTTCGTCCAGCATGACGTTGATGAAGGCGACGGATTTGTTTTCGCGCACAACCTGGTCGTGATAATACAGCGATGCGAAATCAAGGATGTTAGTGTCGATCATCATGGTGCGGGGTTTTTCTTCGCCCAGCTTGGTGCCGACTTCTTCCATCGTGAAGATTTGCGTGGCGGCTTTGAACCCCCCGTTCTCCAGATCGCGATAGATAATGACCATGTCCACATCGGATGATGCAATCGGCTGATACCCGCCGTTTTTCATCGCGCGTCCAAAAGACCCCGCCATAATGACCAGATCGGCATTCGGGTGATGTTTCTCCAGCCACGGCTTGAGAACTTTTTCGACGACATCGTGTGCCTGTTGCATACGCGCCTCTCCTTCGGTGTGGGTGTGATGTGGCGCGACCCTAGCAACTATCCGGATTCGGGTAAAGACGGCGGCAGGGATTTTACGGGCATGGGATGCGTAAACGAATGTCTATTTCAAGGTTACGAAAACTTGGGGGCGCATTATCGCCCGCTTCTGCCGCGCTCTTTTCTGCGGCGGCGCAATATAGCGGACAAAGAAAAAGCCGGATTGCTCCGGCTTTTTCTTGAAGATACATAGGCCGGGCAATTAGCCGCAACCGCAACCGCCGGTGGAGCAGCTGCCTTCTTCTTTTTTCTCGGCTTTTGCCGCTTCCAGCGCAGCCTGTTCTTTTTTCGCAGCTTCCGCCTGGCAGCAGCCGCCTTCTTCTTTCGCAGTATTTTCCTGATTGCTCATGTCTGTGTACTCCACGTTTGTAAAGTGAACATATTACCATCGCTATGATGATACCAATGATCTATGCCCGCGGGCATGCAAGTCAAGGGCGTTCCGTTTTCTATTTTAAAAACAGGCGCATACGGCATGGCCATTTTATGAACCCCGCGGTTATTTACGCGGCAAAGGGTTATCTGCAAAAGGCTTCAGCGCCGCGCGGATAATATCCAGATCCTCGCTGCCCACGGCGCAAATCGTATCCGCCCCGCCGTAATAAACATACAAACGCCCGTCATCCACCACCGCGCCGCAGGGAAAGACCACGTTATTCACATCGCCGGAAATTTCGTAATCTGCTTCGGGACGCAAAGACGGCGCCGTGCTTTTGGCCAAAATCTTTGACGGGTCGTTTTTGTCGAGCAGCATCAGGCTGATCGTCCATTTAAAATCATCCGAAATGCTGGAATAGGCCAAAAGCAACCCTTCGGCCAAGGCAACAGGCGGTGCACCCGGTTCAATGCCGTGGGCTTCGTATCCGTTATTTTGCGGGCCCAGCAATTGGTCTTTTTCAATGTCATGCGCCGCCCACATTTTTTGCCATGCGGCGGGATTGGTAAAATCATCCGGCGCGGGCGACAACATTGTGCGCTCCACCCCTGCTTCGTCTTTCCACATGAAATGCACTTTGCCGCCGCTTTCAAACAGCACGCCCGCCTTGCACCGGCGGTCGGGGCCGATCACCCCGTGTTTTTCAAACGTGCGGAAATCTTTTGTGCTGGCCAGCGCAATGCGGATGCCCGTATCGGCATCCGGCTGTGACAATCCCTTGGCGATGGATGTATAAAGAATGTAATAGGTATCGCCAATTTTGATGATACGCGGATCTTCCAGACCGAATTTGTCAAAAGGCTGGTCAGGCTTCAACGCAGCAGCATCCACCAGATGGAAATCTTTTTCCGGCGATGAACCTTCCCACAAACTCAGATGCGATGTGTAATTATCGTCAAACTGGTTGATGTCGCCTATTTTCTGATACCCCCTGGGCACCGACCGCACCAGCATCACAAAATGCCCGTCGGCCAGTTTGACCGCGCCCGGGTTAAACGTCGCGCCCAGATCGCCTTCGGGGCTTACCACTATGCCGTGTCTTTTCATGTGCGCCGTTCCAACCTTTTGTACGTTGTGATCCGGCGTTTAATATAGACCGGATTTACGGGCAAACCAAAATGACATTGCTGTGGCCATGCGTGGTTTTAACCACATTGGCGATGCATTCTTTGTCTTTGCCGTCTTTGCCTTTGATAGTGACTTCGTATTGTCCTGCAGGCAGGTCGTTCACGGCCTTGGGCAAGGTCACGTCGCGCACTTGCAGGCCGAATTCGCGGTTAATCGCCTCGATCGCCTCTGCCTTTTTCTGCTCCGGCGTCTGGGGCGCCTTTTGCAAATTATCACACCCCGCCGTCAACATGGCGAGGGGTACAAGAGCAGTCAAAAAAGCTTTTTTCATGGCAATTCTCCGGCGTTAAAGATGCGGTATAATAGCACCGCACGTAAAATTATGTCAAGATAAAATTCCGCCCACGACATATCGCCGGACATGCCAATCCGGCCTATAATGAATCCTATGAACATGATCCCGCACAACATGACCGGCCGCCGCATCCTGCTGATTATATCCGGCGGGATTGCAGCGTATAAAAGCCTCGACCTGATCCGCCGCCTGCGCGAACGCGGGGCGGATGTGCGCTGCATCCTGACATCGGGCGGGGCGCAATTCATCACGCCCCTCGCCGTCAGCGCATTGTCGGAAAACAAAGTTTATACCGATCTCTTCTCCCTGACGGACGAACATGAAATGGGGCATATCCGTTTGGCGCGGGATTGCGACCTTGTCCTGATCGCACCGGCCAGCGCCAATATCATGGCGCGCGCGGCGCATGGCATGGCGGATGATCTGGCATCCACCGTTTTGCTGGCCACCGACAAACCCGTCATGATGTGTCCGGCCATGAACCCCGCCATGTGGGAAAATACCGCGACACAAGAAAACATCGCCACATTGAAACGCCGCGGCGTGCATTTCATGGCGCCCGCCGTGGGCGATATGGCCTGCGGCGAACACGGCACAGGCCGGCTGCCCGATGTGGCGGATATTGTCGCCGCTGTCGTGCGTTTTTTTGAAACAAGCCCCGCGCCCGCCGGACATGCGCCCCATACATGCGAACATAGCGAAGATATGGTTTTGCGCGGGCCCCGCGATATGTTTTTGCGCGGACGCCGCGCTGTTGTCACCAGCGGCCCCACGCATGAAAACATCGACCCTGTACGCTTTATCGGCAATATTTCATCCGGCAAGCAAGGCCACGCAATTGCCGCCGCCCTGGCCGACGCGGGAGCGGATGTCACCTTAATATCGGGCCCTGTATCCGCGCCGCCGCCTGCGGGGGTACGTGTTGTGCATGTCACATCGGCACAGCAAATGCTGGATGCCACCATCAAGGCCCTGCCCGCCGACATTGCCGTTTTTGCCGCCGCCGTGGCGGATTACCGCCCCGCGCAAACGGCCACGGAAAAAATCAAAAAGTCGGGTGATGAAGGCCTCACCCTGCCGCTGGTGCAAAATCAGGATATTTTGCGCACCGTGGCACAATTGCCAAACCGCCCCGCACTGGTCATCGGATTTGCCGCAGAAACAAATGCCGGTATAGAGGGGGCAAAACAAAAACTGCTGCGCAAAGGATGCGACTGGCTGGTTTTGAATGACGTATCGGACGGCAAGGTTTTTGGCAAAGACAGCAATACCGTCACAGTCCTCAAAAACACCGTAAACGGGCTGCAATCATCCGCATGGCCGGAAAAAAGTAAAACAGACGTGGCACGGCAATTGGTGGATGAAATGGCAGAGGCTCTCGCTCCCCTCGCCTAAGCCATTTTGCATTCGGCATCAGACAATTCGGGGTTAATGTCCCCAGCCCTTTTCACCATCAATATACACGCGGAACCATAGCTCCAGCATCGTCAGGGCAAAGACTTGCCGCAGGCAGATCATATCCCCCTCGCGGCTTTCGTTGATACGCGCGCGGATGGCTTCGGGTTTAAACAAACCGCGGCTGGCCACAGCCCTCTCCGACAGGCAGGTTTCCACGATATCGCGCATGGTGCGGCTGGTCATGTAGCGGTGCAGCGGCATTTCCGCATCGCGGCGGCTGATTTCCGGCAATCCGGGCACATAACGTTGCAAATAACTGCGCAGGCCCACTTTGCCTTTGCCTTCATGATATTTAAGCCGGTCGGGCAACCCCAGGGTAAATTCGACCAGAGCGTGATCCATAAACGGCAAGCGTTGATCAACCGAAGCCAGCCCCGCAAGTTTATCCGCCTGCATCAACGTATTATCCGACAATGCGTTATCCCGCTGCAGGGCAAGCATGGTGGCGAAATCCGAATGCCATCCCGCAGGGTCTTTGCGCCCATCAATATAACTATCCATGACAGGCGACAGCAACGGACTGTAAGCCTGCATTTTATCGCGATGCCCGAAAACGGCACAAATCATATTGTAACGGCGCGCGATGCCTGATCCCTTGCGCGTTTCGCGCAGTAAAGCCAGCAATCTTTCCCGCCTGCGCGGGCCAAGGCTGCCGCTGAAGTCATACTGTTTTTCCAGCCATGAATCCGGCATAAAACGCGCCGCCATGCCATAGATACCGCCGTGAAGCCCCTTGAGATGCGACACTCGCTGAAAAACATCCTGTGGCAAAAGGCCGCCCATCATTTCATTCGCGCCATTGCCGCGCGCGATGCCGTCCGTGCTTTGCGCGGAACGCTGCATCAACATATAACTTGGCAAAGCAGATACATCCGCGACCGGTTCGTCCAATGCCCAGACAATTTCCGGCAGTTTCGCCATATCCTGCGGCGCGCAGATCAATTCCGTATGGCGCGTCCCCAGTTTACGCGCAATTTCACGCGCGGGTGCCAATGCGGCCTCGCCATCATCAAAACCTACGGTAAAACTTTCCAATGACCGGCCTGTGTTTTTGACCAGCGCATTGGCAATCACACTTTCTTCCACACTGCCGCTCAAGGCGATGCCGGGGTTTGAAAGACCGATGGTGGCGCGTTCGATGGTTTCGTCCAGCATGTCATGATAACGCTCGGCGTAATCGTCTTCCGTCTTCAAAGACGGGTCGCCGTGCATATAGCTTTCCCATTGCCAGTAAGGTTCGATCATCACATGCAGGCCGGGGTTCCAGATCAGGCGGTGACCGGCCGGCAGTTTATGCACGCCTTTGAAAAAAGTCCCCGGCCCCGGGCTGTATCCCATGCTGAGATAGGCGTCCACCGCGCGCATATCCGCCGTTGCCTGTACGCCCGGATGTTCCAGCAGCGCCTTGACCTCGGACGCGAATACAAAAGTGCCCGATGACGTGGTGGTATAATAAAGAGGTTCGCGCCCCATACGGTCGCGCGCGATAAACACGAAATTCTTAAGCGTATCATGCACGGCAAACACAAAACGCCCGCGCAAATGCGCCGTGACGTTCAAACCGTAAACTTCGTATAAATGCAAAACAAGTTCGGCCACGCTGTCGGTGCGGAAATGTATCCCCTTGCGCAGCAGGTCTTCGCGCAAGGAAGCATAATTTACGATGACACCGGAAAACAGGACAACAACGCTGTCATCATGGCGGTATGCCGGCTGCTGCTGTTCATCTTGCGCCGTGCCGCGCATGCCCATAAAAACAGGATTGCCGAGATAAAAAGCCTCGCCCCCGCGGCCGCGGTGCGCCAGTTTGCGTACCATGGCCTGCAAAACTTCCGGTTCTCTCGCCGGGCCGAAATACCCTGCTATGCCTGCCATTTTTTATACGCTCTCCCCGTAAACGGCGTTTGCCGTGTTCCGCATCCTACACGATTAGCGGTCAAGCGCCAACCTCCCGCATACGGTCGCCTTCCATGGCGGCATCCGGCATCACGCTCATCTTCACCTGCGTGATCTGGTTGCGCTGTTTTTTAAGAACATCGAAACGGAAACCGTGGAAATTGAACGATTGCCCCACACTGGGAATACGCTGGCTTTCATACAGCAGCAAACCGGCCACGGTCGAATAATCTTCGTCCGGAATATGCCACCCCATGTCGCGGTTCAAATCGCGCAGGGTCACTTTTCCGTCCACAACATAACTGCCGTCCGTTTGCGGCTTTACGCCCGTCACGGCAATGTCATGTTCGTCGTCGATCTGGCCCACGATTTCTTCCAGAATATCTTCGAGCGTAATAACACCCATCAAGGCGCCGTATTCATCCACCATGATGGCGAAGTGTTCGCGCCTGCGGCGGAAAGCCTGCAGCTGTTCAAACAAGGTGGCGGATTCCGGAATGAACCACGGCTCCATCATCGCGCGGGACAGGTCAAGCTTTGACACATCACCCCCGCATTGGCGCAGTTCAAGCAGCAAAAGCTTGGAGTGGATCACACCGATAATATTATCCGGGCTTTCGCGCCATACCGGCAAACGGGTGAATGAACTATGCATCACTTCATCCACCACACGGTCAATCGGCTGGTCTGCATTAATCATGCGCACATTTTTACGGTGCACCATGATTTTTTCGACATGCACATCCGCAAGGTCAAGGATAGAGCGCAGCATGGCACGGGTTTCCTGCCCCTCGCCGTCATCATCCGCCTGTTCCCGCCCGGCAAGCAAATCAATGGCGCCGCGCAGCTCTTCCGTCTGGGCGGCTGTGTTTTCGCTGTCATCACGTACGCCCGCGGCATTGAACGTTCCCCCAATCACAGAGGAAATACCGCGCGTTACAGGCGAAAACAGCGCCACCGAAAAAGACACCAGCGGCGCCAGAACCAAAGCCACACGGTCAGGACGGCGCAGCGCATAGGTTTTGGGCAGAATTTCAGAAAACACCAGAATAACCGCCGTCACGCCCAGCGTGGCGTAAAAAACCCCTGCCTCGCCATACAACTTAATCAGCACCGAAGTCGCCAGCGCCGCAGCGGAAATATTGGCAAGGTTATTGCCAAGCAAAAGCCCGCCGATCAAATGGTCTTTTTCTTCACGCAGACGGTTGACGGTCAAGGCGCGTTTGTTTCCGTCTTGCGCAAGCCTGTGCATACGCGCACGTGATGCCGCGGTCAGCGCGGTTTCGGAGGCGGAGAAAAACCCCGACAAAACCAAGAGCGCAAGAAAAAGAACAAGCTCCACCCAAAAATTATCCAGCATGTCTTAACCCGCCTCTTGTTTCAAAAATTCCAGAAGATCATTTTCATCGACATCCCGCGTGACGCAGGCTTGACCAATCCCGCGCAGCAGCACCAGCGTGATACGCCCGTTTTCCGCTTTTTTATCGCCGCGCATGGCAGATAAAATATCCGCAGGCGCCGCGGCGAATGGCGGCTTTGTCATCATCCCCGCCGCCGTCAAATGCGCATGGATACGCGCGGCATCCGCCGCCGGACACATCCCCATCCGCGCCGAAAACCGCGCCGCCCAGAGGCAGCCGATGGCGACAGCTTCGCCATGCAACAAACGCCCGTCATACCCGCCGATTTTTTCCAGCGCATGGCCGAATGTATGGCCAAGGTTGAGCAAGGCGCGAATGTCTTTTTCCTCGCGCTCGTCCTCCGCCACTATTTTGGCTTTGGCGGTGCAGCTGACGGCAATGGCTTCGCGCTGCGCCGCCGTATCGCCGGATAGCAGCGCCGCGCCGTTTGCTTCCAGCCACGCAAAAAATGCCGGAC